>JALULB010000030.1 GCA_027041035.1 Sedimenticola sp.
ATCTCGGCCTTGCGGGTCATGAAGGCGGCGAGTGCCTTGTCGTTGCTGCGGGTCATCATTTTGCCTCCTGTGCGGCGGACAGCCCAGCGGCGTAGGCGGCTGCAAGCGCGGCTTGGACGCCCCAGACCGAAACCTCGTGAAAGTCGAGGCTGTCGCTTTTGCGCTCTTCCAGCGTCTCTATGAAGAGGTGCTTTTGGGCAATACCGGCCAGCAGGTCGGCGGGGGCGGTTTGGTTTGTTTCGGTTGTCATGGTCTGGCTCCTTTTCGTTGTCATCAGATTCGCTCTTATCGCGGGTCTAATCAACGATAATCGACGTAATTTCAGTGCTTTAATCGATAGGGTTTGATTGTATATGCAAGGCCTGAGTGAACGGAAATATGCCGCCCATGCGGGGCTGTCGCGAGGTGCAATCCAGAAGGCCAAGGCGGCGGGACGGCTGGTTTTACTTGCTGACGGCTCGATCGATGTGGCAGCCTCGGACCGGAAGCGCGCGGCGATGACCGATCCGTCAAAACAGTGCGGCACCGCAAAGGAAAAACTGAAGCCGGTACCCGATGCGGCCATTTCGGCTGTGGGCCAAACCTTACGCGAACAGGGCATGCGAGCTCCGGCCACCGGCGGCAACACCACATTCCTGCAGGCCAAGACCGCCAACGAGGTTTTGAAGACCCAGGAGCGGCGGTTGAAGCTGCAAAAGATGAAGGGCGAGCTGGTGGACAAGGCCCGCGCCAAGGCGCTGGTGTTCCGGCTGGCACGCGAGGAACGCGATGCCTGGATCAACTGGCCCGCACGGGCGGCGGCGTTGATGGCGGCGGAATTGTCGGCGGCGTTATCCGAGGCCGGGCAGGACGTAACACTGGAGACAAGCCTGATGCAGAAAATCCTCGAGACCCATGTGCGTGCCCAGCTGGAAGAACTCAGTGGGCATGTCCGGTTTGACATCACCTGAAACCGCTTCGGGCATCGGGGAATTCGACGGACACGATGATCTGCGCCGTGCCTGGGCGGAAGGGCTGCAACCCGATGCCGATCTGACGGTGTCCGAGTGGGCCGATCGATACCGGATGCTGGCTTCGCGCGCTTCGGCCGAACCCGGGCGCTACCGCACGAACCGCACGCCTTACATGCGTGAAATCATGGATGCGCTGTCGCCGAACCACCCGGCACAGCGGGTTGTGTTCATGAAGGCGGCACAGGTGGGCGCGACGGAAGCAGGCAACAACATGATCGGCTTCGTGATCGCCCATGCCCCGGGGCCGATGCTGGCGGTGCAGCCGACCGTGGAACTGGCGAAAAGAAACTCGCGCCAACGCATCGATCCGCTGATCGAGGAGAGCGCGTCCCTGCGCGAACGGGTGCGGCCATCCCGGGCGCGGGATTCCGGCAACACCATGCTCTCGAAGGAATTCGCGGGCGGGATATTGATCATGACCGGCGCAAACTCGGCCGTGGGCCTGCGCTCGACGCCGGCACGCTACATCTTTCTTGATGAGGTCGATGCCTATCCAGCTTCAGCTGATGAGGAAGGTGATCCTCCTCATCAGCTGAAGCT
>JALULB010000031.1 GCA_027041035.1 Sedimenticola sp.
CGACGCGCCTCCAGCAGGGCCGCGCGCGCGTCGTGCGCCGGCGGGCCGGCACGCGTCCGGGCGATGGATTCGGCGGCCAGGGCCAATGCCAACAATGGATCGCCGCGCACCCGACCGAGCGCCGCCGAGCCCAGCGCGGCGGCGAAGCGCGCCTGGGCCTGGCGGTTCGCGGCGTCGGCAAGCCGCTGGCTGTGCCGCGACTCGCGCAGCGCCGACCAGGCGATCAGCGAGGCGATCACCGCGCCCAGCGCAAGCGCCGCCAGCCCGGTGATCACGCCGCCGCGCAGACGCCGGCGACGACGTTGCCGGTCTTCGGCGACGCGCCGGGCTTCGTCGAGGAAGCGACGTTCCAGATCACCGATCTGATCCACGTGCCGCCCGGCCCATTCCAGCGCGGCGAGCAACGGCGTGCCGTGATACAGCAGATCGGGATTCTCGCCGCTGGCCAGCCATTCGCCGGCGGCCCGGCTGATGCGCTGCCGGCTGCGCAGGTCATCACGGGACTCGGCGATCCAGTCGGCCAGCCTGGGCCAGGTGCGCAGCAGCGCCTCGTGCGCGATCTGCACATGGCTGTCGTCGACGCTGAGCAGCCGCGCGCGCGTCAGTTGCTCGACGATACGACGCATGCGCACGGCCTCGGGATCCCGTTCGATATCCACGCGCGGCAACAACTGGCGGGTATCCAGCGCCTGTTCACCGGGACTCACCAGGCGGAGAAACAGGCGACGCATGCAGTCCCTGTCGGTCTCGTCGAGGCTGTGGCGATAGATCGCCTCGGCGCTGCGGCTGATCGCGCCGGCAACCCCGCCGGCCTCGCGATAGGCGGCGATCGTCAGCAGGTTGCCGCTGCGCCGCACCCAGGTTTCGACCAGCGCGTGCGCGACCAGCGGCAGGGCGCCGGCCTCGCTGCCGGCATCCGCGACGATCAGCTCGGTGAGGCCGGCTTCCAGGTGGAAGCCGGCATGCCGCGCGGGCTCCTCGATCGCGCGACGCAGCTCCACCGGCCCCATCGGCCCGACGAGCACCTGGTTGCGCGAGATATGCCTGGCCAGCCAGGGCAGTTGCGCACAGCGCGTGTAGAAATCGGCGCGCACGCCGATGACGATGCGCACCCGGCCTTCCGCCGGATCGCTCAGCGCGGCCAGCGTGGCGATAAAGGCATCGCGATCGGCCTCCGGCGCCAGCGTGAACAGCTCCTCGAACTGATCGATACAGATCAGCCAGCTCTGCCCGTAGTCTTCCGTCGGCGGCCCGGCAATACCTTCCGGATGCGCGCGAAACGCGTCCAGCCCCGAGGCCGGGCCGATCGCGTTCCAGAGCGCACCGAGCGGGTCGTGGCCCGGGGTACACAAAGCGATGCGCGGGGGTTCGCTTCCAGCCCGCGCCGAACCCTCCATCACCGGGATCAGGCCGGCGCGAATCAACGATGATTTACCGCTCCCGGACGGCCCGCCGACCACCAGCACGCGGTGCTCGCGCAGGCGCCGCACCAACTCATCGATCAACACCTCGCGACCGCGAAAAAAGGCCGCGTCCCCCGGCTGATAGGCGGCCAGGCCCTTGTACGGACAGGGTGCATCGCGATCGAAGGTTTCCGTGCCGCGGCTCAGACAGCCCGATTCGTCCCGCGAGGCGGCCTCGGTCACCGCCGCGTGCCAAGCGGCGATATCGCCGAAGCGCTCCGCCGGCGCCGCCGCCATGCCGGTTTCGATGACCTCGCGCCAGGGTTCCGACAAGCGGGCCAGGCGTTCACCGAGAAGGCCCGGCTCGGGCGGCGGCTCACCGGTCAACACCGCCCACAGCAACGCGCTGGCGCCATAGATATCGGCGGCCGGACTGATCTCGGCGACCGCATCGCTCTGTTCCGGCGCGCGATACAGCGGCGTGCCGCCGAGCACCTCCGGCAGGCTTCCCTGGGAAACGATGTCCTGCGCCAGGCCCAGATCGCCGACCAGCACCTGCTCGTGATCGGCCGCCAGGGTCGGCGCGCGCGTCGAGGCACCGGCAAGCAGCGCGGCATAGCTGCGCGGGCTGCTCTGAAACAGGATGTTCGCCGGCTTGATGTCGCGATGCACCAAGCCGGCGTCGTGCAACGCGCCGAGACCGGCGGCGAGCGCGTCGGCGAGGCGCATCAGGCCGGCGACATCGGCCGCCGCGCCATCCGGAAAGCGGTTCAGGCGTTCTTCGAGGGTATCGCGGTCGGCATAGTCCATGACGAAGTACGGACAGCCGTCGCCCAACCTGCCGACATCGTGCACGCTAATGACATTCGGCGCGCGGATGCGTCGCAGCAGGCGTGCTTCCTCGATAAAGCGCTGTTCCAGGCGTGGATCACCGGCCAGATGGCCATGCAGGATCTTGATCGCGACCAGCGATTCCAGTTCCTCGTCCCAGGCCAGCGCGACCACGGCGACACCGCCCCGGGCGATCTCGCCGCGTATCGCATAGCGGCCGACGAACGACGGCAGCGTCACCGGCTACTCGATCCGGCAATCCACGTACCTATGGCTTCCGCCATGCAGACCACGGGACGCCCGCTCGCAGGCTAGGAGCCTGGATGGCGGAGGCTACCCCCGCCAGGCAGCAGATCACCGACAGCCTTGCAATCGTAAAGCTCGGGGTCGAGCACATTGTGGCCGCGATCGGCCGCCGTCACGCACAGCGTGGTCGCGCCATCGCGCGCCTTCACCGATGCCGCGCCGGTGGTGACATACACCGGGTAGTCGTCATGCCGGTGCCACTTCCCCTGGGCGACACCGAATTCCGAACGCGCATTACGACCGACCTGACGCACCGCGTATTTCTCGCCCCACCAGACATGCAGGTGGTTCTTCGCCACGTCGGGCGTGAAGTTCGCCTTGAAGGTCATCTCCAGCTCGTCCCCGGCCGGCCTGATCGAGGCGATCGTCACCTCGCAGCCGTCCACCGGACAGGCATTCGGCATCTCCGCCGCGACGGCGGTCGCCAGTGGCAGCAGCGCCGCGAACCCCGTCGGTGCCGCGCGCATCCACTTGATGCGCCAGTTATTATTGCTCATCTCTTTTCCTCATCCAGATAGCCCTGGTATCGATTAATCATAGTCGAGGAATAGTCCGGGCGGACCCAACCTTCGAACGATTGCGCGTTCCCCTACAACAACCACGGACTCAGTCGCAGCCGTCGTCCTCCACCACTTCTTCGCCGGTATCTTCATCACGCAGCGGCTCGCCACCGTCACCGGTGACCACGGTGCTGGTGAACATCATCGACTGAATACGGTTGAACTGGGTATCCATCGCCTTGGATACCTCCGTATCCGCGAGACGATGATAGATGATCACCCGACCGTTGCGCTCCGCTTCCAACTGCCACGGCGACGGATGGAACAGCGCATTCATCTGCCAGACATCCTCTTCCGCATTGACGGCCTGGCCCAGCAACAATGCCGAAGCCACGAGACCCATCCCAACAAGTTTGATCATTGTCCTTCTCCTTTATTCCTACCACGGTTTGCTCTTTCTCCTTGTGTATCAAAGTATAGTGAGCACGGGGGCTGGCGCAGTGGCATATCCCCCAAGGGTTTTGTGACATAATGACATTTTGCGGGATTGTCGGGGGGCGCGTGGAAAATCCGAGACTACACCAGGTTGCGCTGTTCTCCGGCCTGGACGAAGCGGCATTGAACCTGATCGCGCAACGCGTCGTGAACCGCACCTTCCCCGCGAACACCATCGTCATCCATGAAGGAGACGAAGCACTGTCGCTGTACCTGATCGTTTCCGGCGCGGTAAAGGTTTTTCTCTCCGACGACAACGGCAAGCAGATCGTGGTGAACTCGCAGCGCGAGGGCGAGTACTTCGGCGAACTGGCGCTGTTGGACGACGCGCCGCGCTCGGCATCGGTGATGACCACCGAGCAATCGACCTTCATGGTGCTGAACAAACACGATTTCGACCGCATACTGCAAGAACACCCGGCAATCGCGCTGCCCATCATGCGCCAACTGGCCAGCCGGGTACGCCTGCTCAGCGAGAACGTCAAGAGCCTGGCCCTGCTGGATGTCTACGGCCGCCTGGCCAGAACCCTGCTGATGCTCGCCGAACCCGGCGAAGACGGCCGCCTGGCGGTACGCGAGAAACTCACCCAGCAAGAACTCGCGAACCGCATCGGCGCCTCGCGAGAGATGGTCGCGCGCATTCTGAAAGACCTGACCACCGGCGGCTATATCAGCATCGACAAACGGCGCATCACCATCAACGACAGACTGCCGGCGGCGTATTGAGAAGGGTTGATGCGGTGGTGATTCGGGACGATGGGATTCCGTGTTTCAGTGATGCTTCGCCGTCCGCGAAGGCGGCGTTATTGAAAGGCGGGTATCAGAAATGCCCGGATCTGTTTAAATCGAGTACATAATCTTACGGGTCTTGGCAGCTAACCCTTACCCGACAGGGACTTACACCCTGCAAGATACGCCGAGCTTTTCCCGGCGCGATAACGCCCATGCTCAGCGGACCCAAACGGAACGCGGTATTTTCACAACAATGGTGAAGCCATGCGTAAAAAGCCGCGCGGTGTTTGGGGACCGCTGTAGCTACTTGTTAGCCGATTTATCGACAAGTTGGCCATCCACGAACTTATGGAGTACGCTGGAAACCAGCGTTTGATAAGGAATGCCTTCTTTCAGAGCGCGAGCCTGGAGAGCCCTGAGATCTCGGGAAGACAAGCGAATATTGATACGAGCATCTTTCTTAAAGGTAGCTTCAGCATATTTTCGATGCTTCGCGATTTCCTCGTATGCCTCTTTGCTTCGCCTGAGTTCACCATGCTCAAAAGCATTTAGGATTTCATTTTCTTCGGAATCAAACTTATTCATCTGAACCACCAAGATACAGTTTAGTAGCCTTTCGGCTGGGAATGATGGTTTTCAAGAAGATTTCCTCCTCCTTTTCAACGAATGGGATGAGGTAGGCGTAGTTCTCAATCACGACAACGGAAATCTTTTGTCCTGGATATCTCTCTTGGTTCGGGTGATCGAAGATATCGACTTCATTCCCGAGCTGGATATTCAGAACAACCTCTTCGAAAGAAATGCCCCGTTCTGCCTTGAGAAAATCGTTCTTCTCCGAATTCCATGCGAAGGTTTTCATCCCTGAAGAATAGCGCGATGTGTGCCTAATGTCATCTATCGGCGTCGCAGTAGGGACACCGGTTACCCGGCGCCCCCTGCACAGATCACGGCAGCGGTTTTCCCGCACCGGGCTCCTCAACCATGCTCACTCGCGCAGAGGATGCAAAGCATCCCATGGATATTTCCGCCCAGAAGGTTGGCCTGTGCTGATCGGCGAGAACGTCAAGAGCCTGGCGCTGCTGGACGTCTACGGCCGTCTGGCCAGAACCCTGCTGATGCTCGCCGAACCCGGCGAAGACGGCCGCCTGGCAGTACGCGAGAAACTCACCCAGCAAGAACTCGCGAACCGCATCGGCGCCTCGCGAGAGATGGTCGCGCGCATCCTGAAAGACCTGACCACCGGCGGCTATATCAGCATCGACAAACGGCGCATCACCATCAACGACAGACTGCCGGCGGCGTATTGAGAAGGGTTGATGCGG
>JALULB010000032.1 GCA_027041035.1 Sedimenticola sp.
CGGCAGGCTCTGATCGGTGATGCGGTCGATGCACAGGGTGCATTTCTTCATCACCTTCTGCTTTTCGTCCAGTTCGCGCATACCGTAGGGGCAGGCCCACGAGCAGTACTTGCAGCCGATGCACTTGTCATAGTCGACCAGCACCACGCCGTTGTCCTCGCGCTTGTAGGACGCCCCGGTCGGACATACCGGCACGCACGGCGGTTCCTCGCAGTGCAGGCAGCTCTTCGGGAAATGCACCGTCTCGGTGTTCGGAAACTCGCCGACCTCGTAGGTCTGCACGCGGTTGAAGAAGGTGCCGGTGGGATCGGCGTCGTACGGATGGAAATCCGACATCGGTCCGGCCCAGCCGGAGGTGTTCCACTCCTTGCAACTGGTCACGCAGGCGTGACAGCCGACACACACGTTCAGGTCGATCACCAGGGCTAACTGTGTCATGTTCTCATCCTGCCTTTTTACCGAAGCGGCCAGCGAAGTAACTCAGCCAGCGGCCACGTTTTGGTTCCTGACCGGGGTAGCGCTTGACCGCCTTGAAGCGCGGCCAAGTGGTCTTCTCCTCTTCCGCGCCAGCCTTGTAGACCTTCACCCGCTGGTCGAACCAGGCCGCCTGTCCGGTGATCGGGTCGGAGTTCGACATGTGCGGGCCAGCCTCGCACGGCGGCAGTTCTTCCGGAATCACGTGATTCAACAGGAAGCCCTTCCGGGATTCATTCGCCTTTGGCGACAGTCCCCAGAAGCCGGCCGCCTTGCCGATCGCGTTCCAGGTCCACACCGTGCCCGGCTCGACCGCCTCGGTGAAGCGGCACATACAACGCACCTTGCCGGTCGGCGACTCGACCCAGATCCAGTCGCCATCATCGAAACCGTTGGCCGCGCCGGTCTTCGGATTGACCATCAGGTAGTTGTGGGTATGGATCTGGCGCAGCCAGGCGTTTTGCGAATCCCACGAGTGATACATCGCCATCGGCCGCTGGGTCAGCGCGTTCAGCGGGTATTCGTGGGTATCGATGAGCTTGTTCATCAGCGTATCGCTGTAGAACGGCAGCGGATCGAAATGCGTTTCGACGCGTTCACGCAATCGCTCCGGCGGTTGGCGACCCGGGCGCTTGCCCTGCGCGGCGAGGCGAAACTTCTGCAATACCTCGGAGTACAGGTGCAGCGTGATCGGCTCGGCGTAGCGCGTCATGCCGTGGGCGCGCGCCCATTGCAGATAGCCCTTGTTCCAGTTGCGCATGTACTGGTACGAGCGCGGCAGTTCGTAGTGGTACAGGCAGTTGTTCTGCGCATACATCTCCCACTGGCGCGGGTTCGGCTCGCCCTTCAGGAACTTCTCGCCGCCCTTGCCGCGCCAACCGGCGAGAAAACCGATGCCGGAGCCGGGCGAGGTCTCGTAGTTGATGACGAAATCCGGGTAGTCGCGATACTTGCGCGAGCCGTCCTCCTTGACGAAGGCCGGTAGCTTCAGGCGCGTGCCGAGTTCCACCAGCACCTCCTGGAACGGCTTGCATTCACCCTTCGGTTCGACCACCGGGATACGCACCGAATCCATCGGACCGGTATATTGCGAGATCGGCCGATCGAGCATCGACAGCGCATCGTGGCGCTCCAGGTAGGTGGTGTCCGGCAATACCAGATCGGCGAACGCGGTGGTCTCCGACTGGAAGGCGTCGCAGACGATCAAGAAAGGTATCTTGTATTCGCCGTCCTCGTCCTTGTCGGTGAGCATCTCGCGCACGCGCTCGGTGTTCATCGATGAGTTCCACGCCATGTTCGCCATGAACAGCAACAGCGTATCGATGCGGTACGGGTCGCCGCGCCACGTATTGGTGATGGCGTTGTGCATCAGGCCATGCACCGACAACGGATACTCCCACGAGAAGGCCTTGTCGATACGCAGCGGCTCGCCGTCGTCGTCGACGAACAGGTGCTCCGGCGCCGACGGCCAGCCCAACGGCATGCCGTCGAGCACGCTCTCCGGCTGTACCGCGTCGGCGCTGTTCGGCGGCTTCGGGCACGGCGGAATCGGGCGCGGGAACGGCGCCTTGTGGCGGAAGCCGCCCGGCCGGTCGATGGTGCCGAGCAGGGTCATCAGGATGCCCAGCGCGCGGATCGTCTGGAAGCCGTTGGAGTGCGCCGCCAGCCCGCGCATCGCGTGGAACGAGACCGGATTGCCGGTCACCGAGTTGTGCTCGTTGCCCCAGCAGTCGGTCCACTGGATCGGCAGCTCGATCTTGTGATCGCGCGCGGTGACGCCCATCTCGTGTGCCAGGCGGCGGATGGTGTCAGCCGGCACGCCGGTGATGTTCTCGGCCCATTCCGCAGTGTATTCCTCGACGCGCTCCTTCAACAACTGGAAGGCCGGCTTCACCGGCGTGCCGTCGTCCAGCTCGAACTCGCCGAGCAGATAGGGATCGCAGCCCGGCGTGTGGGTGCCCATCGCGATATCCAGGTCACGGTCCCACCACAGCTTATTCTCGGGATCGAAGCAGCCTTCCTCGTAATGCATCTCGACGCGCTTGAACATGCCGTGATCCTCGCGCTCGGGGTCATCGATGACCAGTTCCGCCGAATTCGAGTACTGCACGAGGAAATCACGGTCATACAGACCCAGCTCGATGATCTCGCGGATGATCGCCAGCAGCAACGCGCCATCGGTGCCCGGCTTGATCGGCACCCATTCATCGGCGATCGCCGAGTAGCCGGTGCGCACCGGGTTCACCGAGATGAACTTGCCGCCATTGCGCTTGAACTTGGAGATATGGATCTTCAGCGGGTTGGAGTCGTGATCCTCGGCGGTGCCGAACATCACGAACAGCTTGGAACGATCCAGATCCGGTCCGCCGAACTCCCAGAACGAACCGCCGATGGTGTAGATCAGCCCGGCCGCCATGTTCACCGAACAGAAGCCGCCGTGGGCGGCATAGTTCGGCGTGCCGAACTGCTTCGCGAACATCCCGGTCAGCGCCTGCATCTGGTCGCGACCGGTGAACAGCGCAAAGCGCTTCGGATCGGTCTTGCGCAGGTGGCTCAGGCGCTGTTCCATGATATCGAAGGCGCGATCCCAGGAGATCTCCTCGAACTGGGCCTCGCCACGTTCGGCGTTCGGCTTGCGCAACAGTGGCCGGGTCAGACGCCCCGGCGAATACTGCTTCATGATGCCGGAAGCACCCTTCGCGCAGATCACCCCCTGGTTGTGCGGGTGCTCGGGATTGCCCTCGATATGCCGCACCTGGCCTTCGCGCAAGGTGACACGGATACCACAGCGGCAGGCACACATGTAACAGGTCGTATTCTTGACCTCGGTACGGCCGATGTCGCGATCGGAGAGCGTTGCGGGGTCCTGCATGGCTGAACACCTTGGTAACGGAAACAAAGAAAACCCTGTCACGACACTGGCCACGACAAGTCATCACGTCCTGTAGCTATAGACCCCCGTTCCATGGGGCGCAAGAAACTTCGTTTATTTTAATATTAGCCCTTGCTAATTTACAATCTAAAATGCCCGTCTACTCCATCGGAGATACACAGGAAAAACGTAACTACTCAGCGAGTCGTTCAAACATGGGTAACTGCTCAGATCGCCGCTGAAATGCGTCAGATCAAGGCAAAAAATGTGATTTTACAAGTGTAAATGACCATTTTTGAACGCAGAGCTGGCGCATTTCAGCGGTTAGCTGAGTAGTTACGGAAAAACAAGGGTTTTCAGAAGCGGGACTGCTTGATGATCTTGTAGCCGTAGGCGCTCTTCCAATCCCACGCATGGCCCGTCAGGTTCAGCATCGCCAGAGTCTCCGCGTGCTCAGGGGAGATGCGGCTGAAGCCGCACCCGTAGTTCACCCGTGGCCGACCGCGCTTGCTGGTATAGTCGGCACGTATGATGATCATGAAGCCGTGGCGTAGATTCGACGACTCTTGCGGAAACACGACCTTATATCCTTTGTCGTGGAGACGCTGCTTGGCCTCTTGCAGCGCCAGGTAGGGATGCGCCTTGCCGGTCACCCAGACGATATCCAGTGCCGAACCGTCCTTCTTCGCGACCACGCAGACATTGCCACCCCTTGGTCCGTCCGCCGCGAAAGCGACATCGGACAGCATCGACGACAGCAGAATGAAGAACAGCAGCCTGGGGATTAACATGCGTGCATGACAACCGTTGCGGGATTGCACAGAATAGCGACCCGATCACAGGCTTCTTTATCCTCTTCTCATTTTCCCATTTTCCTGGAGGCTCGACGATGAGCAACGCTGAAGACACCTCGTCCCGGGTGTTCGACAAGGGCACGAAGATCTACACCGGCATCCTGCTGCTGGTCGTGCTGGCGTTTGCCGGCCACTGGCTGTACACCTGGGTCGGCCAGATGAATTCGCCGCTCGGCAAGCTGAACGCCAAACTGGCTGCCGACCCGGAGCTGGCCGCCTACCCCTACCCGTTCCGGGTGATGCGCATCGACGGCGATACGGCGGTGATGGCCTCGCCGCGCTCGGCGGATTTCTCCGTATTGCGCTTTCTCGATATCGTCCATCCGGAACTGAAGGGCGGCGACCCGAACAGCGCGCCATTGATCGCCGCGCAGAAGGAACTCGCGCATGCGCAGAAGCGCGCGAAGAAAACAGTCCTCGCCGAACCCGGCATCAAACACATAAAATGGGAATTGGACAAGCCCTGGTTGCGGCGACATGGCATCGAGTTCTACGACTGATGTCCTGTTGCTATCGCCACCCGCCGCCCCCATTTCAAACAGACACGGGAATCACAGGAGAACAACATGAAACCCGAAGTGCCTAAAGATCCGATCGAAGTCCTCGGCGAAGCCTATGAGCTGATGCTGGAACGCGCGCTGGAACACCTGGAGAATGCCAAGGAAACCAGCAACAAGGCCATGCATACCTTCATCGACAAGGCGCGCGACACCGCCGTCGAGTTGGAGGAACTGACCGAGGAGGAAGCCGACAAGGTCGCCGCCGCGTTGAAGCGCGACATCCACGACGCAGCCAAATCACTGCGCGAAGGCGGACAGGATTTTGCCACTTGGCTGGGTTTCGACATCGAACTGCTCGGCGATCGCCTGAAGGAGCAGTTCGCCAAAGCCGCCGACCCGACCACCCTGGAACTGCTGGAGCTGAAGGAACAGGCCGCTTTGGCCCCTTACCATACCGGCGAACTGGTCGGTCCCGGCACGCTGGTCTGCGACAACTGCGGCGAGAAGCTGCATTTCCACAAGGTCAGCCACATCCCGCCCTGCCCGAAATGCAAGGGCACCAGCTTCCATCGGGAGCTCGGCGCATGAGCGAAAGGCTGGTCGCGGCGGTATTCGCCAGTAACGAGGACGCAACCCGGGTGGTCGAAGAGCTGATCGAACAGGACTTCCCGATGGACAAGCTGTCGGTACTGCATCGCGCCGGCGGCAGCGGCGACGACTTTCTCGGCGTGGTCTACAGCGACGAGAAAGAGCGCCTGAAGGTATGGGGCGAGCAAGGCGCGTTCTGGGGCGCGCTCGGCGGCCTGCTGGCCGGCGCCAGTGGTCTGCTGGTGATCCCCGGCATCGGCCCGATACTCGCCGCCGGGCCGTTGCCGGGGATCACCAGC
>JALULB010000033.1 GCA_027041035.1 Sedimenticola sp.
CAGACTGGATTTTCCACAACCGTTCGCGCCGGTCAGCGCCGCGCGCTGGCCGGGGTGAAGCTGGAAACTGGCGTGTTCGAAAAGGATCTTGCTGCCGCGTCGCAGCGTGACATCGGAGAATTGCAACATCGCGCGAGTCTAACATGCCGCGCCATCCGGGACGGCGTCTGAAAGGCCGCCCGCAATCGGCTAGAATGGCGACATTTTTTGAACCGAGAGGAAAGCACGGCATGCGTCTACCGATGAGATTCGTCGCGATACTGGCGATCGCGATCCTGGTCACGGCCTGCGCCGAAGAGCAACAGCAAGCGGCCTACACCAGTGTTTCGAACGCGCAGTTGAAGGAGCTGCTCGCCAAGGGCATCCCGCTGGTGGATATCCGTCGTCCAGAGGAATGGCGCCAGACCGGTGTCATCGAGGGCAGCCACACGATCACCCTGTTCGGCCCGGGTGGCCAGATCCACCAGGATTTCTTCGACAAGCTGGCCAGGATTGCGCCTAGGGACAAGCCGGTCGCGTTGATCTGTCGTACCGGCAACCGCACCCGCGTGGCCAGCGATTACCTGACCAAGAAGCTGGGCTACACCCGCTTGTACAACGTCAAGCACGGAATCACCGACTGGATAAGGAACAGAAATCCTGTTGTAAAGTACCAGCCCTGAACCAATGGACGGAGCCGTTGTGCTTGTTCAGCCCCGCGTCGGCCAGGGCCGGCGCGTCAATACATCGTCTTCTGGTCGTAGGCGTTGATGATGCTGGCGATTCGCTCGATGGTCTCTCGCGGTGGCGGCTTGACGCCTTCCAGCGGGTAGGCGTGGCCGAGGGATTCCCATTTGTGCCTGCCCAGTTCGTGATAGGGAATCAGCTCTACCGTCTCGATATTGTCCATGCCGAGGATGAACTGACCGAGCCGGTGCGCGGAGGGTTCGTCGTCGGTGAAGCCGGGGACGACGACGTAGCGGATGCGGGTCTTCTGGCCGCGCTCGTGCAGATGACGGGCGAAGTCGAGGATATGCCGGTTCGGCGTGCCGACCAGCACCTTGTGGATGGCTTCGTCGATCTGCTTCAGGTCCAGCATCACCAGGTCGGTGACATCCAGCACCTCGTCGATCAGCGGCATGCGCTTGCGCATCACGCCGTTGGTGTCCAGGCAGGTGTGGATGCCCTCGGCCCGCGCGGCACTGAACAGGTCACGCACGAATTCCGGTTGCAGCATCGGCTCGCCGCCGGAGAGGGTGATGCCGCCTCCGGAGGCGTTCATGAAATGCCGGTAGCACAAGGCTTCCTTCATGATCTCGTCGACGCTGACCTCGCGTCCGGCGTGGATGTCCCAGGTGTCGCGGTTGTGACAGTATTGACAGCGCAGCAGGCAGCCCTGGGTGAAGACGATGAAGCGGATTCCCGGGCCGTCGACCGCGCCACAGGATTCGAAGGAGTGGATGCGGCCCGTGGCCGGCCCGGGGTTTCCGAATCCGGCGGGAGAGGCGGTTGCGGCGGGTTGCGTTGATGCGGACATGTTGATTCCCTCGCCCCGACCCTCTCCCGGC
>JALULB010000034.1 GCA_027041035.1 Sedimenticola sp.
CTGGCCGAGCTGGAAGCGAGCAGGGGCGCAGGAGCGGGGCTGAACACTGGGCATGAAGGCGAAACTGGAGAGCCTTGTCAGCAGCTTGCAGGAAGCGACGTCGCCTGAGCATCTGCAGACAGCTACCGAACAGCTTCGCGATATTCTGGGCGTGCGCCATGTGGTCTATCACTGGGTCAATTCCGAAGGCGAGCGTTTTGGCGCCGGCACCTATAGCGACGAATGGGTCGACCGCTACCTGGAGAAAGACTACCTGCGCATGGATCCGGTGATTTTCGGCTGTTTTCAGCGTTTCACCCCGGTGATCTGGAAGGACCTCGACTGGTCCTCGCGTGCGGCGGCGGCGATGTTTCGCGATGCGCTTGAATACGGGCTGGGCAACCAGGGCTACACGATCCCGATTCGTGGCCCGAACGGACAATTTGCCCTGTTCACGGTCAATGATTCCCGTGACGATGATGCCTGGCGCGGCTTTGTCGAGGCAAACGGGCGCGACCTGATGATCCTGGCGCATGAGTTCAACAAGAAGGCGCTGGAATTTGAGCGCGACGGAGAGGGGGCGGCGCCCCCTGCCCTGTCGCCGCGCGAATTGTCGGCGATGACCTGCATCGCCAAGGGCATGAGCCGGGCCCGGGCCTCGGAAGAGATGGGGATCAGCGAGCACACGCTGCGGGTCTATATCGAAAGCGCACGTCACAAGCTGGGCGCGCTCAACACCACCCATGCGGTGGCCCGGGCGCTTTCCGAGGGGATCATTCTGGTGTAAGCGGGGTCTGTCAAAGCCAATGAAAGCCCCCGATGCCCCGGATCAAATTGTTTTTGCCCGTGTTGCTACTGCTCCTGCCCATCCCGGCGGCGGCGCAATCGCGCCAGGAAGTGGCGCTGGTCAAGCAGGTTCTGGCCGAGCTGCAACGCCCGTCGATTCGCCAGAATGTCGAGTATTGCGGCTATATCGGCTATGACGCCTCGGGCAAGCTGGTCGCCTCGAAACCGACCCGCGGTAACGAGGCCACCTGCCTGGCGCGCAATGCGCATAACATTGCGGTGATTATCGCCTCCTACCATACCCACGGCGCCTTTTCGCAGGAATACTACGGCGAAATTCCCAGCGGCGACGACATGGAAGGCGACGAGGAAATGGGTATTGACGGCTATGTTGCCACGCCCGGCGGGCGGCTTTGGTACGTGGACACGGCAGATATGGTAACCACGCAGATTTGCGGGGTGGGCTGCCTGCCGCGCGACGCGCGGTTCCGGCGCGGCGCCGACGGGCACATTCGCAAGTCGTACACCTACCGGCAATTGGTGCGCAAACTGGCGCAGTAAAGCGCTACCAATTCGCATCGTGACCCGGCTTGACGTCGAAATGCTTCAGGGCCCTTGCATCTCTGCGGTCCTGGGCAAATACTGACCGGAAAGTCAAAAGGAGAGCCCCATGACCATCCATATCGGCGCCAAGCCCGGCGAGATTGCCGAAACTGTCCTGATGCCCGGCGACCCCTATCGCGCCCGTTGGGTGGCGGAGAATTTTCTGGAAGGCGCCGAG
>JALULB010000035.1 GCA_027041035.1 Sedimenticola sp.
GGGCGAACTGGCGGCACGCTATCCCGAGCGCCTGCATGTGCAAATCGGCTACAACGAGCCGCTGGCGCACCGCATCGAAGCCGGCAGCGACATGTTTCTGATGCCCTCGCGCTTCGAACCCTGCGGCCTCAACCAGATGTATAGCCTGCGCTATGGCACGCCGCCCATCGTGCATCGCACCGGCGGCCTCGCCGATACCGTGATCGACGCCGGTTCACCGCGGGACAAATCCCGAAACAAGGCGCCGAAAGACTCAAACGGTTTCGTCTTCGCGCCGGGCACGGAAGCAGCCATGCGCACCGCCATTGGCCGCGCCCTCGACTATTACCGGGATCGCCGCCGCTGGAACGCCCTGTGCAAGCGCGCCATGCGCGCCGAACTCGGCTGGGAGCGCAGCGCGCGGCAATATTTGCAGCTCTATCAAACCTGCCTGACATCACCGACTCGCTGACATGCAAAAAAAAGACTGGATCAACACCACCGTCATTCCCGACATTCCGCCGCTGAAGAACGACAGCAAGTCATTGTCGGAAGGCTTTTACCGTTACCTGCGCAACCACCTGGGGCATTTTCTGCGCTGCGTGCCGTTCTACCTGTATGAGGCCATGGCCTATACCATCCGTGACCGGGTGATGGAAGACTGGAGCCATACCTGGCAACGCTACAAACAGCCGAAGGTGCGCAAGGCGTATTACATGTCGCTGGAGTTTCTCATCGGCCGCGCCCTGGGCAACAACCTGCTCAATCTCGACCTCGAACCGCAAACCCGCGAGGCGCTGAACATCTTCGCCGTCGATCTGGAAAACCTGAAAGAGGAAGAACCCGACGCCGGCCTCGGCAATGGCGGCCTGGGGCGGCTGGCCGCCTGTTTCATGGACAGCTGCGCGCGCCTGCAACTGCCGGTGATTGGCTATGGCATCCGCTATGAATACGGCATGTTCCAGCAGCGCATCGAAAACGGCTACCAGGTGGAGGACCCCGACCACTGGCTGCGTGACGGCAACCCCTGGGAAGTGGCCAGGCCGGAGTACGAGCAACTGATTCATTTCGGCGGCCGCACCGAACGCTACCGTGACGCGCAGGGCAGGGAGCGGGTGCGTTGGGTCGATACCAATGACGTGGTCGCCATTCCCTACGACATGCCGGTGTCGGGCTACCGTAACCACACCATCAATACCCTGAGGCTGTGGAAGGCGACGGCGACCAATGTGTTCAATCTCGACGATTTCAACGCCGGCAGCTATTCCGACGCGGTGGAGGCGAAGAACGACGCCGAGCACATCAGCATGGTGCTATACCCCAACGACAGCAGTGAAAACGGCAAGGAACTGCGTCTGCGCCAGCAGTATTTTCTCGCCTCGGCCTCGATGCAGGATGTCATCCGCCGATGGGTCAAGCATAACGGTACCGAGGCTTGGGATGGCTTTGCAGCGAAGAACCGTTTTCAGCTCAACGATACCCACCCCAGCATTGCCGTCGCCGAGTTGATGCGATTGTTGATGGACGAGCAGGGGCTGGGATGGGACGAGGCCTGGGCCATCACCA
>JALULB010000036.1 GCA_027041035.1 Sedimenticola sp.
TCAGCTCTTCCAGGGTCGGAATGATCGTTTCGATGCGCCGCAACACCATACCGACGGAATCGCGCTGCACGAATGCGCTGACGCGGAAACGCCCGACCCCGCGCGCGCCGATGGCGAAGTTGCATTCCTTGGTCGCCATGAACTCCTCGCGCTGCTCCGGCGACATCAGCGACAATGTCAGCTCGCGCGTCTGCTCCTGCGTCAGGCGTGCACTGGAGACCGGCGCGATCCGCCCGTGCACCTTGATGCTAGGGGGCAGATCCGCGGTGATGAACAGGTCCGACGCCTGCTTCTTCACCATTACCTTGAGCAAAGAATTGAAATCCATGAGAGATACCCCCTATGTCAGTGGTAGAGCCGCCGTCAGGCGGTGAATGCCGCCTTGTCCATCGCCCGGGAACGCGCGTCGTTGCGGCTGATCAGGCCACGCTCGACCAACTCCTTCAGGTGTTGATCCAGCGTCTGCATGCCATGCGCCTGGCCGGTCTGGATGGCGGAATACATCTGCGCCACCTTGTCCTCGCGAATCAGATTGCGGATCGCCGGCGTGCCGACCATGATCTCCCACGCGGCGGTACGTCCACCGCCGATCTTCTTCAGCAGGGTCTGCGCGATGACCGAACGCAGGGACTCGGACAGCATCGAGCGCACCATGTCCTTCTCGCCGCCCGGGAACACATCGACGATACGGTCGATGGTCTTCGCCGCCGAGCTGGTATGCAGGGTGCCGAACACCAGATGGCCGGTTTCGGCGGCGGTCAATGCCAGACGGATGGTCTCCAGATCACGCAGCTCGCCGACCAGGATGATATCCGGATCCTCGCGCAGCGCCGAACGCAGCGCCTCGGAGAACCCCAGCGTATCACGATGCACCTCGCGCTGGTTGATCAGGCTTTTCTTGCTCTGGTGGACGAACTCGATCGGATCCTCGATCGTCAGGATATGACCGTATTCGTTGTCGTTCTTGTAATCGATCATCGCCGCCAGGGTGGTCGACTTACCCGAACCGGTGGGTCCGGTCACCAACACGATGCCGCGTGGCACGTTGATGATCTCCTTGAAGATATCCGGACAGCCCAGGTCGTCCAGCGTCAACACCTTGGACGGAATGGTACGAAACACCGCCGCCGCGCCACGGTCCTGATTGAAGGCATTGACACGAAAACGCGCCAAGCCGGGGATCTCGAAGGAGAAATCCACTTCGAGAAACTCCTCGTAGTCCTTGCGCTGGCGGTCGTTCATGATGTCGTAGACCAGGCCATGCACGACCTTGTGATCCAGCGCCGGCACGTTGATGCGACGTATATCACCGTCTACCCGGATCATCGGGGGCAGCCCCGAGGACAAATGTAAATCCGATGCGTCATGCTTGACGCTGAAAGCCAGTAATTCCGCTATATCCACCCAAGTCTCCAAAAACGAAAAGTCATGCGAACACCCGCCGCGTTGCGTGGCGTCCGTGAGCTGCCTATCGGCAGTCACCGTCAAACCTGCATCATCCCATGCGCTGGAATATCATTCCAGACCGGTTTCACAAGTATAGCCGGCGCCATTTCGTACGGGACCAGGCGCAAGGAGGCCGGGGGGCACACCCCACAACGGCGAGCAACGCGGCATCGGGCCTAGGAGTCTGTCGGGTTATGGGGGATCGTAGCGAGGAGGTGGGAGAGCGAGGCCAAATGTTCCCGGTTTTGAGGCGCATAGTGGGCCTATGTAACGAAAAAACGGGGATATTTGGACCGCTCTCCCATCTTCGCAGTAGATTCATCCATAATCCGACAGCCTCCTAGGGCCACGGCCGAAGACGAGAAATCGCTGCGAGGGAAATCCGGGGACGATGTGACATCTCCGGGGCGCGGAGGCCGCGCCCCGTGAAAACGGGGCGTGGAGGGTAGCGGGTTACTTGAAGATCGCCTCCAGCGAGAAACCTTCCTTCTCCAGGATCACGCGCAGGCGACGCAGCGCGTCGATCTGGATCTGACGCACGCGTTCGCGCGTCACGCCCAACTCGTTGGCGACCTGTTCCAGCGTCGAGTTTTCATAGCCGTGCAGGCCAAAGCGTCGCTCGACGACCTCGCGCTGCTTGTCGTTCAGGCGGGTCAGCCAGCTGTCCATATGCTTCTTGATGCTCTCCGTCTGAAGGGTCGCCGTCGGATCCGGCATGTCTTCATCGGCAATGGTATCGAGCAGTGGCTTGTCGGCGTCCTTGCCATACGGCGTGTCCACGGAGGTGACCCGCTCGTTCAGGCCGAGCATGCGCTCCACCTCGCTGAGCGGCCTGTCCAGCAGATCGGCGATCTCTTCCGCGCTGGGTTCATGGTCCAGCTCCTGGGTCAACTGGCGCGCGGCGCGCAGGTAGGTGTTGATCTCCTTGACCACGTGTATCGGCAGGCGGATGGTGCGCGTCTGGTTCATGATCGCGCGTTCGATGGTCTGGCGTATCCACCAGGTGGCGTATGTGGAGAATCGAAAACCACGCTCGGGGTCGAACTTCTCCACTGCCCGGATCAGGCCGAGATTGCCCTCCTCGATCAGATCGAGCAAGGCGAGGCCGCGGTTCATGTAGCGCCGCGCGATCTTGACGACCAGGCGCAGGTTGCTTTCGATCATGCGCTTGCGCGCGGCGTCGTCGCCCTTCTGCGCGCGGCGGGAGAAAAACACCTCCTCCTCGGCGCTGAGCAGTGCCGAGGCGCCAATCTCGGACAGATAGACACGGGTCGCGTCCAACTGCGCCGTGCTGACCTCGCCAGCCGCGTAGACATTGTCTTTCCTCGGTGTGTCCAGCGCGGGTCGCCGCGCGCCGCGCGGCTTATCGTCTTCCGACATCACTTCCGTTTGCGTTCCTTCTTCCTCTTTCATTTGCTGCCTCCATCTTCAATCTAGCGAAGAACGGGCCACGACAGGATCGGACTGCATCCATCAAGGAAGAAAGGCAAGAGGATTCACCGGCTTTCCTTCGCGGCGAATCTCGAAATGCAGCATGGCGCGCCCATCGGGCGCCGTGCCCATCTCCGCAATTTTCTGTCCTTTGGTGACCTTCTGTTTATCTTTTACCAGCAGCTTTCGGTTGAAACCATAAGCGCTGAGATAATTGTTATTGTGCTTGATAATAATAAGCTTGCCATAGCCCCGGAGTCCACTGCCGGCGTATACGACTTTACCACTTTCGGCTGTATGAATCGTCTGACCGACGCGTCCGGCGATGCGAATGCCCTTGCTCACCTGGGAACCCGGCTCGAAACGCTGCGCCAGTTTTCCTTTGACTGGCCAGCGCCAATGAAGTTTCCGCTCGTGGACCGGCTTGCTGGCTGTCGGCGTCTTGCGGGGTTTCTTGACGCGCTGAATGGGCGGCTTCGCTTTATGCGGAACGACGGCCGGTTTTCTCGCATGGGAAGGACGCGCGCGCGACGCGACCACCGTGCGTGATCGGTAAAGACGCAGCCGTTGGCCGGGATAGATCGTATAGGGCCGGCGGATGGCGTTCCAGCGCGCGAGACGGCGATAATCCAGGTTGTACCGCCAGGCGATCTCGAACAGCGTATCGCCCCGGCGCACGATGTAGACCGCCGGCCGGTTCTTCGCGCGCGTGTTTCCGTGATGCCCGCGACTCTCGACCGGCGCCTTGTTGTAGCTCGCGCAACCCGGCAGGCCGAGGACAAGGCAGACCAACAGCAGCCCCGCCAGGAGCCTGTCGCGCATCCCCATGGACTCGGCCATGTCAAGCCATCATTTTGTAACCGACATAAGCCACCACCAGCGCGACCACCGCCCAGCCGATGGCGTCGATGTAGCGGCGGATATGCTGCTCCATGCGTTCGCCACCCTTCGCAATCAGAAAGGACACCAGAAAGAAGCGTGCGCCGCGACCCATGGCCGACGCGGCAACGAACGGCAGCAGCGCCATGGATACCGCGCCGGCGGTTATCGTGAACAGCTTGTAGGGTATCGGGCTGAAGCCGGCGATCAGCATCGCCCAGAAACCCCATTCATCGAACCAGCCACGCACGGTCAGATATTTCTCGTAGTAATGCAAACGGTGAAGCCAGGGTTCCACCAGTTCGAAACCGAAATGCCCGATCAGATAACCCAGCAGGCCGCCGAGCACCGAGGCAACCGTCGTCAGCAGCGCGAAGCGCATCGCCTTGTCGTTACGCGCCAGCGCCATCGGCGCGAGCATCACATCCGGCGGTACCGGAAAGAACGACGATTCGGCAAAACTCAGGCCGGCCAGGTAACGTTCCGCATGCGGGTGCCGCGACCAGCTCAGGGTCTTGTCATACAATCTGCCAAACAGGCTCACTACTGCACTCCTCCGAGTAGCGGCACGAAACTGACGGTTTCCAGGCGTTCAGTCTTGTAGCCGGATGTGGTGCGCACCACGCGCACCAATTGTTGTTGATTGCGTCGCCCGTAAGGAAGGATCAGATGCCCGCCGATGCTGAGCTGCTCGATCAGTGACTCGGGGATATACTCCGGCGCCGCCGTGACGATGATGCCGTCGTAGGGCGCGTATTGCGGCAGCCCCATGCCGCCATCGCAATGATGCGGGTGCGCGTTCTTCAGGCGCAACGCGCGTAGCCGGGCGCGCGCCAGCCCGAGCAAGGACTCGATGCGCTCCACCGTGTACACCCGCTTCACCAGTTGCGCGAGGATCGCGGTCTGATAGCCGGAGCCGGTGCCGATCTCCAGCACGTTGGTCAGCGGCTGCTTCTCCAGCAGCGTCTGGGTCATCAGGGCCACGATGAAGGGCTGCGAGATGGTCTGGCCGTGCCCGATGGGCAGCGCGGTATCCTCGTAGGCGCGGCTGGCCAGCGCCTCGTCGACGAAGATATGGCGTGGCGTATCGCGTATCGCCTCGATGACCCGGGGATCACTGATACCACGCAGGCGCAGGCGCTCTACCAGGCGCTCACGGGTTCGCTGCGAGGTCATGCCGATGCCGCGATAGCCGATACCCGCCATCATGCCCAGGCCTCCAGCCAGCTTTGCAGCGACGGCAACGCGGCGGCATGAGTCAGGTCGGCGCGCAACGGCGTGACCGAGACACAGTGATTACGCAAGGCATGGAAATCCGTGCCCTCGCCGGCGTCCTGCTCCGGCCCGGGCGGACCGACCCAGTAGAGGGTCTCACCGCGTGGATCGGTGCTACGCACCGCCGGTTCGGCCTTATGGCGATGACCGAGACGGGTCGAGCGAAAACCCCGCAACGCCTCCCACGGGATGTCCGGCACATTGACGTTCAGGATGGTCTGCCTGTCCAGCGGACGCTGCTGCACCTGGGCAAGCAGATCGGCCGCAACCCGTGCCGCCGTTTGCAGATGGGACGGGGTGAATGAATCGATGGAGATCGCGATCGCCGGATAGCCGAGAAAGCGCCCCTCGGTAGCCGCCGCGACGGTACCGGAATAGAGTACGTCGTCACCCAGATTGGCGCCGAGATTGATCCCCGAGATCACCATGTCCGGCTCGCGGTCGAGGAGTCCGGTAATCGCCACGTGCACGCAATCGGTCGGCGTGCCATTGACCTTGTAGAAACCGTTGTCCATGAGCCGCACCCGCAGCGGATTCTCCAGCGTCAGCGAGTTGCTCGCGCCGCTGCGATCCCGATCCGGCGCCACCACGGTGATGTCGGCAAGCCCCGCGACACCATCGGCAAGCGCCTTCAGGCCGGGAGCCAGATAGCCATCATCGTTGCTGAGCAGTATTCTCATCGGATTTTATGCAAGGGGTTCCAGGAGCCTGTCGGATTATGGATGAATTAACTGCGAAGCTGGGAGAGCGGTCCAAATATCCCTGTTTTTTTCGTCACATAGGTCCACTATGCGCCTCAAAACCGGGAACATTTGGCCTCGCTCTCCCACCTCCTCGCTACGATCCCCCATAACCCGACAGGCTCCTAGCAATTGTATGGCCGCCCGGGACGAAGATGCCACAACGACATTCAACTTCGGGGACGCTTCACAGGTCGATCAATATACTTCAAATATATCCCTGCCGCACCCCGGCATCGCGCTTTTCGGCCGACTCAATGATTCGCGTGACCGGCCGCCATGTGAGCTGCCCGTAGCAGATTTTGAAGGTAGATGGGGATACGCTATAGTTACAGGAATTGACCCGCGCGACAGGATGCGCCTCGCGGCGGGTTATGTCCCACGACGAATCCGGGATAGAAAAACACGAGCACAATATTATCAAGTTGGCCCACGCGGCCCGCACCACCAGGAAACCAGGAGAAGATTTCGTGATGTTCATAAACAAGTTCAGGCTGCCCCTGACCCTGGCCATGACGCTTGCGCTGGCCGGCTGTCTGTCCGATGAGACCAAGCTGGGCGAGGGATCGAGCATGGTGACCGGCTCCGCCGGAGCCGCTGGAAGTAAACAGCAGTCCAAACATCTGCTGCATTGCGTGCGGCCCATCGGCACCGCCGCATTGGTCGAACCCGAGCATCCCACCTACACGCAGTACGGACTCAGCAGCCCGGTGCCGCTGCTGCGCCTGATGATGGCGCAGAGCCGCTGCTTTCGCGTCGTCGATCGCGGCGCGGCTTCATCCGCGCTGCGCCGCGAGCGCGAGCTGGCAGCCGGCGGCCAGCTGCGACGCGGCAGTTCCATGGGCGGCGGCCAGATGGTCGCGGCCGACTACGTCATCACACCGAGCATCATCTTCCAGGATAACAACGCCGGTGGCGGTTTCGGTGGACTCGGCGCGCTGTTGCCCGGCGCCGTGGGCGCAATCGCCGGTGGTATCAAAACCACCAATCTGGAATCGCAGGTCACGTTGTTTCTGACCAACGTCCGAAGCGGCGTGCAGGAGGCCGTGGCAGAAGGTAGCGCGAAGAAGAAGGACATCGGTTTCGGCGGCTTTGGCCTGATCGGCGGTGTCGCCGGCGTCGGCGGCTCCTATCAGAACACCGACATCGGCAAGATCACCGCTGCGGCCTTCATGGATGCGCACAACAAGCTGGTCACCCAACTCGGCGCCATGACCACCGAGCCGGACAAGAGCGGCGGCGGTTTCAGGACCAGCGCGCGGGTCAATTTCCGTGGCGCACCGTCGACCAAGGCACCCATCCTGCGCAGCCTGCGGAAAGGCACGCGGCTGGTGCCCACCGGTCAGAAACGCGGCAAATGGTGGGAAGTGGATGTGAACGGCCAGACCGGTTGGCTGCATTCGAACTTCATTCGCCGCTGATCCGAACGATCGGTCAAACCCGACAGACTCCTAGGAGGCTGTTATGCTTGTCCGGGCATCCGCCGGGAGACCCGATGGATGCCCGGACAGACCCTCAGCCACCGATCAGGACGGTCGGAAAACCCGTCATGATGCTTCCACCATGCGCGGTCGAATCGCCCATGCGCGCGGCGGGCATGCCGCCAATCAACACGCTCGTCGAACCCAGCACGATGGAATCCGGCGGGCCGACACACACCGCCATGTCGCCAACCCGCGCGGCGGGCATGCCGCCGATCAGCACGGTCGGACAACCCGGTGGCAGTATGGGACCACCGACATGCGGCACCGTCCCGGTGACCAACGGACAGACATGCATATCGGTCACTCTCGCCGCGGGCTTACCCATGGGTATTCTCTCCAGACAGGTTAATTGATCTTGACCAGCGGCGCCGATATCGAAATCATCGCCGGAGTCAGTTTTATCGAGCTGGCGCCGACGCTGAGGCTGATCTGCATCCCGGCCTCGATACTGATGTTCATCCCCGACTTGCAGGCATAGTCCATATTCACCGTCAGGCTCTTGGACTTCATGACCTTTTCGTCCGCGTCACCGTCCACCGATAGCGTCCGGTCGCCACTGACATCCGCCTGCTGCTTGCCGCCGACACTCATCTTGTCGCTGCCACCGATGCTCGTCGTACGGCTCCCGCCGATGGTGATGGATTCCTTGCCGCCAACGGATTCACGGCGGTCGGCGCCGATCGCGATCTCCTCGTTCCTGCCGACGGTTTCGGTGCGATCGCGCTTGATCTCGCTGGTTTCGTCGCGGTCGATGGTTTTCTCGCGATCATGACCGACCCAGTGTGATTCATCGTTCTCGACCTCGATGCGCTGGTCCTTCTCGGCATGCAACAGCACCTCTTCCTGCCCCATCTTGTCCTCGAAGCGCAGTTCATTGCAATTCGCGCCACTGCCGCCCTTGGAACTGCGGCTCTTGATGCCGCTCTGGGTCTTGTTCTCCGGCAGTGTCCAAGGTGGCATATTGTCCGCGTTGTACACCCGACCGGTCGCGATCGGCCGGTCTGGATCGCCCTCGAGAAAGTCGACGATGACCTCCTGGCCGATGCGCGGGATATGCATCGCGCCCCAGTTCTTCCCCGCCCACAGCTGTGAAACCCTTATCCAGCACGAGCTGTTCTCATTGCGCTGGCCATAACGATCCCAGTGAAACTGCACCTTGATGCGACCATACTTGTCGGGATAGATCTCCTCGCCCGGCGGGCCGGTGACGATTGCGGTCTGCGGCCCCTGCACCACCGGCTTGGGCGTGATCCGTGGCGGGCGATATGGCTCCCGCGACGGCGACGCGGTAAAATCGACATTGAAGTATCCTTCGTCCGGACTGCCCTGCCCGCCGCTTTCGAAATCCTGACTTTGCAGGCTGTAATCGGCCCGCTGAACCAGATATTCCTGGTTCTGATCGTCGCGGCTGTGCTTCTCCAGGGTAAACAGAAAACCCGGTGCGATGCCGCCCGCGTCACCTTGCCCAAAAGCCCGCGCATGACCGGCCTGCAACTCCTCCACACGGATACGCGCATACTGCTCGCCCTCGCTTTGCACCTCGTATTCGCCGGGGTAATCGTAGACCTCGTGATTGGCGTGTGCGTGTTCGCGCGGAAACGGCCGGCTGCCACGCAGATCGGCGCGCGGCGTGAGAAAATTGAACTCATTGAGGACAACCTTGCCGGGCTGCACGCGCTTGTCGGCGCGCCATTGATGGATATGCTCTTCCAACGTGGTCCGGGTCGACGGATGATAGCCAATCACCTCGTAACCCGGATAGGGATCGTGCGCGCTGATGGAGTCGCACATCACCAGGGTATGTTTCCCGGCCTCGTGCCGGAAGTAGTAATAGATGCCTTCCTGCTCCAGCAGGCGGGCAAGAAAATTGTAGTCCGTCTCGCGATACTGGACACAATACTCCCAGCTTCGATAGTCCTCGAACAGGCGCATCTCGTAGTCGGAGAAACCGTTGTCGGAGAACACCGCGCGGATGATATCGGGCACCGTCATGAACTGAAAGATGCGGCTGTCCGAGGTGCGCGTCAGCAACCAGTACCAGGGGCGCAACACGGCCTGATAATGCGCGTATTCACCGATCTCGCCGACAAAGCCAAATTCACTGGCGAAGCCGTTGAAATAGCGCTTGCCACCGACCGGCAGCTTATAACTGACGGTGACGTTCTGACCGAGCAGGCTGTCCATATCGATATTCGGATTGTCGGCCAGCAGGTCGAGACGGAACTCGAACAACTGACTGAGCTGCTCATGGCCGGACATGCTGTATAACAGCAAGGCATCCTTTCCGAGCGGGGTATCCACCTGAACGATCCGACTGGCCTGAGCGCCGCCTTTTCTCAACATAATTGAAACCATCCTAGCGAAGGGAAGTGTATTGCCGACCCGGCAACCTGCCGGGCCGAAGATTATTATTCGCCGGGCAACCATCCGAGGGCGAGCCGGTTGCATCGACCACTATCCTCGTGACCCGCGTTTGGTTGGCGACAACTATTAGAAGATAATATAGCGCAATCCGTAAGCAACGGCGCGATCGTATCGACCGAGCGCGCCAACCCGGAAATTTCATGAATTCACGCGATGATCGCGCGGCATATTGATTTTACAAGGGATTTTCTGAAGGCGTCGCGTATCCGCGACTACGTGCAACCGAAGAAAATTTCTTGTGGAATCAACAGGCAAGCGAGGGCGCGTGCAATGCTTGCATATTCCGGGCAAACCCGGCCACGACAGGAATCCTCGATCATGCGCATACCGGCGTTTCTCCCCGTTTTTCTCGGCTGCCTGTTCCTGTCTTTCCCCACTTGCGACGTGCATGCCGGAGGGCCTGTTTTCTCCATGCCACCGGACTTCCATATCGCCCGCTTCGCGGATGTGCCAAACGCGCGAGCCATCGCTCAAAGCCCGTCGGGAACCCTTTTTGTCGGCACGCGCCGCGACGGGCGCGTCTTCGCGCTGAAGGATACCGACCAGGACGGCGTCGCCGACAAGCGCTGGACGCTGGCCCGCGACCTGGATATGCCGACCGGCGTGGCGTTTCACCGAGGCGCGCTCTATATCGCCGCCAGCGACGGTATCTACCGGCTGGCGGATATCGACTCGCGGCTTGATCGACCGCCACCCCCGACGCGCTTCCACGCATTGCCCGCCTACCGTCATCACGGCTGGCGAGACATCGTGATCGCCCCGAACGGCGATATCTACGTCGCCATGGGCGCGCCATGCAACGTCTGCGAGACTCATGATCTCGGCGCCATCTGGCGCATCAGCGCCGACGGCAGCTCCCACGAGGTATTCGCGCGCGGCATACGCAACAGTGTCGGCATGGCGTTCGACCCACATGACGGCACGCTATGGTTCACCGACAACGGTCGCGACTGGATGGGCGACGACATGCCGCCGGACGAGCTGAACCACGCCGAGCGCGCCGGCGAGCATTTCGGTTTTCCCTTTTGCCATGCCGGCCTGTACCCGGACCCCGAATTCGGCGAGCCCGGCGCCTGCCGAGGTTACCAACCACCCATTCAGCGACTCGGCGCGCACGTCGCCCCGCTCGGCCTGACCTTCTATACCGGCTCGATGTTCCCGGAAAAGTACCGGGGACAACTGTTGATCGCCGAGCACGGCTCATGGAATCGCGCCAGCAAGGTCGGTTACCGTGTCAGTCTGGTCACGCTGGACAACGGACGCGCGACCGATTATCGGGCGCTCGTCAGCGGCTGGCTGGAAGGAAAGAACCACGTGCATGGACGGCCAGCCGATGTGCATCAGCTACCGGATGGCAGCCTGCTGATATCCGACGACAGCGCCGGACGCCTGTATCGGCTGAGCTACGCGGATTGAGGCACGGATAGTGTATTTCAGCATGCTTCCAGCGTAGTATCATTTTACGGAAATACGGCCTCCGCCAGCCAAACGCCGGATTCTTGCATGCGTGCCATTGCGTTCTTGGCAAGGCGCGAGGAGACCGCGGGGCCATTCCCCACAACAACGGGCAACGCCGCCAAGAGCGGAAGGGTACTCGCGGGAGTTCCGAGGTTTGGTTGGCGGAAGGTATACAACACCAAAACTGGAGGATAACAATGAAACTCGAAACACTCGCGCTGCACGCCGGCTATGAATCGGAACCCACCACCAAGGCCGCCGCAGTACCGATCTACCAAACCACATCCTATACCTTTGACAACACCCAGCATGGCGCCGACCTGTTCGACCTGAAGGTGCCGGGCAACATCTACACACGCATCATGAACCCGACCACCGCCGTGCTGGAGCAACGCATCACCGAGATGGAGGGCGGCATCGGTTCGCTGTGCGTGGCCTCCGGCATGTCCGCGATCACCTACGCGATTCAATGCATCACGTCGGCAGGCGATAACATCGTCAGCAGCAGCCAGCTGTACGGTGGCACCTACAACCTGTTCGCGCATACCTTCCCGCGCCAGGGCATCGACGTGCGCATGGCCTCCCATGACGACTACGACAGGATCGAGAGTCTGATCGACGACAACACCCGCGCGTTGTTCTGCGAGTCCATCGGCAACCCGGCCGGGAATATCGTCGATATCGAGAAGCTTGCCGCGATCGCGCACCGCCACGGGGTACCTTTGATCGTCGACAACACGGTCGCGACACCCTATCTGTGCAAACCCTTCGAGCATGGCGCGGATATCGTCGTGCATTCGCTGACCAAGTACATCGGCGGCCACGGCACCTCTATCGGCGGCGTGATCACCGATTCCGGAAAGTTCGACTGGGTGGCCAACAAGACGCGTTTCCCGATGCTGAACGAACCCGACCCGTCCTACCATGGCGTGATCTATACCGAAGCGCTCGGCGAGGCGGCCTATATCGCCCGTTGCCGCGTCGTGCCGTTGCGCAACACCGGCTCCGCGCTGGCGCCGCACAGCGCCTTTCTGATCATGCAAGGACTCGAAACCCTGGGCCTGCGCATGGAGCGCCATTGCGAGAACGCACTGAAGGTCGCGCGTCATCTACAAGCCCATGAACGTGTCGAATGGGTCAGCTATGGCGCCTTGCCGGACAGCCCGTACAAGGCGACCTGCGACAGAATCACCGGCGGCCGGGCATCCGGTATCCTGACCTTCGGCATCCAGGGTGGCAAGGAAGCCGGCGCGCGCTTCATCGACGCATTGCAGATGATCCTGCGGCTGGTGAATATCGGCGACGCCAAGTCACTCGCCTGTCATCCGGCCAGCACCACTCACCGCCAACTCAGCCCGGAAGAGCTGGAAACCGCCGGAGTCAAGGAGGAGATGGTGCGGTTGTCGATCGGCATCGAGCATATCGACGACATCATCGCGGACATCGACCAGGCGCTGGACGCGGCGGCCTGACGAAAGAACCCGCTGGCCGTCGCGATCGGCGACGACCAGCAATAGGGAATGGGTGAGACGGATCAATCCTTCTCGCGTGCTTCCAACAGCCGCGCGGCCCCGTCTTCGGACACTGCTTCACTGAACAGATTGCCCTGCGCGCAGTCGCAACCCATCCCGGCCAGCAGTTCAAGCTGCTCGCGCGTCTCCACGCCCTCGGCGACGACCTTCATGTTCAGCCCGTGGGCCATCGAGATGGCGGCGCTGACCAATTCCCGATCCTCTTCATCGATGATGATGTCGTGGACGAAGCTGCGGTCGATCTTGATGACATCGAACGGGTAACTGCGCAGGTAGCTGAGCGACGAGTAACCGGTGCCGAAATCATCCATGACCAGGCGGATCCCGACCCCGGTGAATTCTCCCAGCGCCTTGTCGACATAACCGTGGCCATCCATCAGCACGCCCTCGGTAATCTCCAGCTCCAGCGCTTCCCCGGCGATACCGGCCCGCCGCAACGCGCTCGAAACAAACGCCACCAACCCCGGATCGCGGAACTGACTGGGCGAGAGATTGATCGCCATGCACAGATCGCCACGGATGCGTTGCTTGAGCCTGGCCAGTCCCGCCACGGCCTCGGTGATGACGAAGCGACCCAGTGGCACGATCAGGCCGGTATGCTCCGCGATCGGAACAAATTCCTCGGGCGACACCGCGCCGAGCACCGGATTGTTCCAGCGGAGCAGCGCCTCGAATCCAAAGATGACGTTGCCACGCATATCGATCTGCGGCTGATAGGCCAGACGAAACTCGCCCTTGGCCAGCGCGCCGTGCATCTGCTCCTCGACCTGGAGTCGACGAGAGACCCGGCGGTTCATCTCGCGGGTAAAGAACGCGTAGGTGTTCCGCCCGCGCGCCTTGGCGTGATACATCGCCGAATCGGCATTGCGCAACAGCGTCGACGGCGTGTCGCCATCGCCAGGATAGAGCGCGATGCCAATGCTCGCGGTGACGATCAGGTCGCGCCCGTCGACCTCGAACGCGGCGCGAAAACGGCGCAGCAGCGTTTCGACCACCGCGCGGGCGTCATCGGCATCGGCCAGGCCACCCAGCAAGACGATGAATTCATCGCCGCCAAGACGCCCGACCGTATCGGTCTCCCGCACCGAAGCGCTCAAGCGCCGCGCCGCCTGTATCAACAGGCTGTCGCCGACATCGTGGCCCAAGGTATCGTTGATCTTCTTGAAATCATCGAGATCGAGAAAAACAAAGGCCACCTGCTGGTTGTCGCGGCGTGCATCGTGCAACAGTTGCGAGAGACGATCCAGCGACAGGAATCGATTCGGCAGATCGGTCAGCGTATCGAAATGCGCCTGATGCAGGATGCGCTCCTCCTGTTGCTTGCGCAACGTGATGTCCCGCCCGACACCCAACACGCCGATCAGGTGACCGCTTTCGGTGAACACTGGCGTTCTTATGGTCTCCAGCACGCGTGCCTCCTGATCACCGGCGCGCGGGATCTCCTCCTCGTCCACGCCGGGCTTGCAGTCGGCGATCACCGCCTGATCGTGGCGCAGAAAAGCCTCGCTCAGATCCCGCCCAAGAAAGTGGCTGTCGGTCTTCCCGATAATCTCGTTCTCGACCACGCCGAAGAAGCGCTCGAAAGCCTGGTTGCAGCTCAGATAGGCACCGCATGAATCCTTCAACCAGACGAGATCCGGCAACGCATTGAACAGGGTTCGCAGCAATACCTCTCTTTCCCCCAGCCTGCGCTGGATCTTTTCTCGTTCGGTGATATCCAGCACGATGACCGGCACCCGGCGCGCCGCTTCCACACTGCCCGGAACCGGATGTGAAACCACCACGCGCAAACGCCGGCCATCCAGCGCGCAATGCTCCGCCTCGGCGGTGAACGCCGGCTTTCCCTCCCACATCGCCAGCAAGCCCGTCCGGAACACCTCCAACGAGGTCGGGGAAAACACCACCGAAAGCCCCGCCATCAGGGCTTTCTTCGACGGCGCGGCAAACAGCTCCAGGGTCGCCGGATTGACATCCGTCACCTTGACGATGGCGGCGAAATGCGCGACCCGCTCTGGGTGCAGGTCGAGGTAGGCGGACAGATCCTCGACACCGCTGTCGCGCAAGCGTGAAAGTTCAAGGTAAACCGCCGACAGATCCTCCTCCCAGATGGAGATCGAGGCCGTTTCATACAGACCCCGATACTTCTGTTCGCTCATCGCGAGCGCCCGGGTTCTCGCCCGCACCTGCCAGCGTAGCGCGAAGCCGCCGACCAACAACACGGCGACCAGCACGCCAACGCCGGCGATCAGCCACTTGGCCCAGAAAGGTATGATCTCGACAACCTTGTCGGGCTCCAGTATCGAGTTGAAAAAGCGGTAATAGAACGACTGCTTGTCGCGCTTCAACGTACTCAGACCCCGGTCGATGGCTTGCTGAATCTCCACGGCATTCGGAGAGCGGCGTGACACCGCGATGCGAACGTCCAGCGGCATGATCAGTATCGGACTGGGTTCGACCTTGTACCTGTCCCGATGGGTGATGCCAAAAATCCGGTTCACCAGCCCGGCATCCGTCTTCCCCGCATCGACCGCGCCAAGCACCTCGGCATAGCTGTCCAGCGGCATGAATTCACAACGTAGCGAAAACTTCTCGCATATCGCTGGCAGGCCATCTTCGCCCAGGGTGTAGATGTCGCCCTTCAGCACCGCGATACGCCGGCCATCGAGATCCGGCAGCGCCTTGATGTCCGAACCGGCGCGCAGATACAACTGCCCCCAGTTGGAAAGCACGTTCTGCTCGCTGAACAGATAGCGCTGCCCACGCCCGGGACTGATCGCGATGGCCGGTAGGACATCGATCCCGCCGGCATCGAGACGCGCGAGATTCTCGTCCCAGTTTCCGGGCAGAAAATGCAGGGTCCAACCCTCTTTGGCCGCAACATGGCGGAGGATATCGACGAACAGACCCCGTGGCCGACCGCCTTCGTCAGATGCCAGCAGTGGCGGGTTTTCATAGACACCGACCCGCACATCCAGGTCGCGGCCGAAAACAGTCGCGGACACACTGATGACGCATACACAGATCAGTAGCAGGATAGCGCTTGGGCTTCTCAACAATCGCCTCGTGGATAGGCTGGAGCGCGCCCACCGGGGCGGGCCGCATATCAATCCATTCTGGACAGGCGGACGGCAAGCCCATCGGTTCCGAACCCGGGTTTTGTTGTCGCTCGCGGGTTCGTTTCAGGTTGCGAGTTTGCGCGACAACGAAGCATACTGTCAAAACGGGTTTTGGATGGCGAAGGCTATCACCTCGACATTGTGGCCGCGCCTGCCGTGCCGGCCCCGGCGTCGAATGGACGGTCGGGGGCCGGCACGGCAGGCGCGGCCACAATG
>JALULB010000037.1 GCA_027041035.1 Sedimenticola sp.
CTTCCAGTTCGGCGACACGCTGCTCCAACGCTTCCAGCTTCTCGCGGGTGCGCGCGAGCACGGCGCTCTGCACGTCGAACTCCTTGCGTGGCACCAGATCCATGCGCGCCAAGGTGCTTTCCAGCAGGTCGTGCAGGTTGTGCTCGATACTTTGCGGCAGTTTGCCGAGCCCCGGCGGCAGGGTGTCGGCGAGCTTGCGCGAGAACTCGTTTATCAGCTTTGCATCAATCATGGGGGCACCATAGCGATTTGCCGGATGCCTGTCCAGACATCGGTTTTACGCGGAATCCGTTCGCCGCACCATTTTGGCGCGGCCGCTGAAGCATCCGCCCGAAACTGGTGCGTTGCCTGCCCGGCGGCGGTTTGGAAGTGGCGCTGCCCTGGTGTAATCGATTGAAATTCGGTGGAAATAATGGGTGGCATGATTTTTGCTGAGGTACTCGCTGTGAGCTTGTCCTCTTCGCGGTCTGTTGGGTTATAAGGTGTTGCAACCGTTCCAAACAACCTGAAATTCAAGCAACTCAATTCACCTTGTCAGGAGTCTCCGATGACTTTCAACAAAACCTTACTGTGCGGCGCGATGCTCGCCCTTGCAAGCGGTGCCGCGATGGCGGATTTCTCCGCCAACGTTGGCTTGACCAGCAACTATGTCTTTCGTGGTCTGACCCAGACCGATAACGGCCCGGCCATTCAGGGCGGATTCGACTACAGCCACGACAGCGGCCTGTATCTCGGCGTCTGGGGATCGAATGTCACTGGTTACGGCCCGGACAACTCCATGGAACTCGACATCTACGGCGGTTGGGGAACCAGTCTCGCCGGCTTCGATATCGACCTGGGTTACCTGCGTTATCAGTACCCGAAGACCGATAACTCGGACAACAATACCGATGAATTCCACATCGGTGCGAGCCGCGACTTCGGCATGCTGAGCGCCGGCTACACCCTGTACTACAGCCCGGATTTCTTCGGCGCGGGTGACGGTTATTACCACGATTTCGCCATCGACGTGCCGCTGCCGGCCGAGTTCAGCTTTGGCGCGCACTATGGCCTGACGCGTGTCGACGACGGCGACGACTATGACGACTACAGCCTGTCGGTGTCGCGCTCTTTCGGTGGATTCGATCTGTCCGTCGGCTATACGAATACCGTCGATCTGGAAGGCGGCAATGACGACAACTGGATGTTTACGGTTGGCAAATCCTTCTGATCCGAAGTTGTTCCGGCCCGCCCCGCGCGGGCCTCTATTAGGAGAAACTCTATGAAAATCGTTTCAGCAATTATCAAGCCGTTCAAGCTGGATGATGTCCGTCAGGCGTTGTCCGAGGTTGGCGTGTCCGGCATCACGGTCTCCGAGGTCAAGGGCTTCGGTCGCCAGAAAGGCCACACCGAGCTGTATCGCGGCGCGGAATACGTTGTCGATTTCCTGCCGAAGATGAAACTGGAGGTGGCGGTCGCCGCGGACAAGCTCGATGGCGTGCTGGACGCGATTACCGAGTCGGCGAAGACCGGCAAGATCGGTGACAAAGATCTTGCCG
>JALULB010000038.1 GCA_027041035.1 Sedimenticola sp.
GCCCAGGCACTGATCGAGTTCGGCGTCGCTGATCCAGCGCTGACCGGGGATGAAATCCGACATGTTCTCTGGTGGCCGCTTGAGTAGGGCGCGTAATGGTAGTGGAACGGTAGGGTAACGTCATTTGCAAAGATCAAGGGTGTATCGATCTTTGTATCCGACCCGACGACTCCTGCGCTATCGCGCTGTATATCCCATTTGGGTAGGAAAAATTCTCGAAAACATATCCTGACTGGAAGGGTCGGGAATTTTGGTCTAGGTTGTTGCCATGCCTGCGGTAGTGCCGCGGGGCAACCGAATACGCGATTTCGATCGACTGATACGACCCAATTCCCGGAGGACCCCGACATGGGACAAGTAACTGAAAACATGCTCTATTCCGAACAACCTGCCATGCAGCAGAATCAGCCCGAGTTCCCGCATGCGCCTGCGGGCTGGAGCAAGGAAGAGGCTGCGGCAGGTGCTGGCGAGCTGCTGGGCGTGCCGCTGACCGACGACCACTGGGAGGTGGTCAAGGCGTTGCAGCTCTACTTCGCGACCCATGAGTTTCCGAACCGGCGTGAGCTGACCGACGCGCTGGAAGAGAAGTTCTACCACAAGGGCGGTCGCCGCTATCTCTATCTGCTGTTCCCGAACGGGCCGGTGTCGCAGGGCTGCCTGCTCGCCGGACTGGAAATGCCGGCCGGCAGTATAGACAAGTCGTTCGGCAGCTCTGTCTGAAAGTAACTGCTCAGCTCACCCCTGAAATCCGCCATTTCTGCGTTCGAAAATGGTCATTTACTATTTGTAAACTCACATTTATGTCCATGGATGGACTGTATTTCGCAAGGAGCCATGGATGGCGGTGCGATTCTGCCTTGAACTGACGGATTTCAGTGGCAATCTGAGCAGTTACAGGCGCATTTCCAAAGGTGCGGAGTAGTTACGTCTGAACGACCGCCGGACTCGAGAATCCCAAGGCGCGGGACGGCTCTGCCGTCGCCGCGTCTTTTTGTTCGCGTCGCGCGTATCGTTCAGTCCTGAATGAATCGAGGCAAGTCATGACCCGCTACCGCAAAGACCCCGACGCCATCGCCGCGCTGGACAGCGAGCAGTATCGCGTCACACAGCAAAACGGCACCGAATACCCCGGCACCGGCAAATACCTTTCCAACAAGGAGCCGGGCATCTACGTGGACATCGTCTCGGGCGAACCGCTGTTCACGTCGAATGACAAGTTCGAGTCCGGCTGCGGCTGGCCGAGTTTTACCCGTCCCATTTCGGACGAGTTCATCAACGAGTTGCGCGATACCAGTCACGGCATGATCCGCACCGAAGTCCGATCGAAATATGGCGACAGCCATCTCGGTCACGTGTTCAACGACGGCCCGCCGGAGCGTGGCGGCCTGCGCTACTGCATCAACTCCGCGTCGCTGCGTTTCATCCATCGCGACGACATGGAGGCCGAAGGCTATGGTGACTACCTGCACCTTGTCGAATCGTCGGGAGAGGAAAAATGAGCATCGAAAAGGCCATACTGGCGGGCGGCTGCTTCTGGGGCATGCAGGATCTCATCCGCAAGCTGCCCGGCGTCGTCAAGACCCGCGTCGGCTATACCGGCGGCGACGTGCCCAACGCCACCTACCGCAACCACGGCACCCACGCCGAGGCGATCGAAATTCTTTTCGACAACGAAAAGACCAGCTATCGGGATATTCTGGCCTATTTCTTCCAGATCCATGATCCCACCACCGAAAACCGGCAGGGCAACGACGTGGGGCTCTCGTACCGCTCCGAGATTTTCTACACCTCGGAGGAACAGAAACGCATCGCCGAAAAAACCATCCGCGACGTCGATGCATCCGGCCTCTGGCCAGGCAAGGTGGTAACGAAGATCAGCCCCGCCGGCGATTTCTGGGAGGCCGAGCCGGAGCATCAGGATTATCTGGAGCGATATCCGGGGGGGTATACCTGTCATTTCCCACGACCGGGGTGGGTATTGCCGGAGAGTGATTGAGGTTCTTGTTGGTGGCAGCCGGTCGCAGGCCTACAGCTACGCCCCGGTTCGTGGCGTAGGATGTGGTTGAGCGCAGCGAAACCCATCGGTTCGATCCCTGTCAGCGCATTCCCACACCCGACGACCCACCCTCCGTCATTCCCGCGAAAGCGGGAATCCAATACCTCGGCATGGATTCCGGGTCTTCGTTTCACTCCGCCCGGAATGACGGGGGAGCGGGGGCCTTGTTTCCTGCTCTGCCGGAGTCATCGGCACGGCTGGCGTCCTGCGGATTTCGGCCCCTTAAAAGCCACATCGCCGAGGATTCGCCTTATCACGCCGAGCAGTTTATTGAGCGAATTATCACAAACGATGAAAAACTGGACTCATTCCCAAGGCGGAACAGCGCGATGACATACGCGAACTGATACACAAGGACCATCGCATCATCTACCTCATCCGCTTCAGTGACATCTTCATTGTCACCGTCGTCCATGTCAGCCGAGACATCGCAGGCACCGCCATGGAACTCTGGGAGGCACCGCCAGATCCTTGAGATCCACCCGACACAAGCGGGGCTGATCTACTCGACTAGCAGGTTATTGAAAGACAGGCGCGACTAGAACCTGCCCTGATAGCTGCTGACGCTGGCTGTGCCAGCTGGCATGCAGCGGGGACAAGCCGTTGTGTGGAGCGATCGATCCCACTTTGGCATGGCATTGGCGTAAATCCGCCATTCTGGCGCAATCGAAAACCTTGATCAGCACGATGCAGTTCTGTCGCTTTACGCTGACATCGAGGAGGTTTGCACCTTTCGAGTCTACCGGGCCTTCATGGGCAGACATGTGGATTCCGAATCTCTCAGGTGAGAGCAGCGTTGTTCGCCTGGTTTGCAAAGGGCGCTGCTGTAGTCGGCACGCAGGCGATCGATACCCCGCTGGAGCAGGCATCACCAGTACAATATCGCTGCTCCAAGATGACAATTAAATCAGCAGTGTTTGCCGTTATCCTTGGATAAGGCAATCCCCAGTATTAGGGATAGGCAGGATTGGCGTTAACAAGCAAGCTTGCTCGATACTCATGCTCGCTCGCCCCAAAGGCACCAAGCGCTGCCTTCGAGCATGATCAGCGAGTGGACGGCGGGATTCGGGGTCGAGGTTGGTGATAGAAAAACGGTTGCTGGAGATACGCAGCAACACATGGAGAGGGCAGTGCGGTGAACGCAACAAAAATACACTTGGCGTTTATCAGCGCCGGATTGTGTGTGGGGGGCGGCTTTGGCATGGTAGCGGCTGCCATGGCAGCCAACCCATCAGAGCGGGTGGGCAAGGAAAGCAGGGACATTGCGCAAAAACCGGGCAAGCCTGGCGCCGGGCGTAAGGATACACTGCCGGCACCCGGAAAAATCAAGGTCGCTGCACGAAAGTTTTCACTGACACTGGAGTGGAAACGTGTAGCGGGCGCCAACCGCTACCGGATAGAGACCTGTAACCGAAAGACCTCATCGGGTTGCAGCATGGTGGCAGAACCTTCCCAAGCCAAATATGTCGATACAAGTGTTGTCCCCGATGTAACCTACAGTTACCGGATATCCGCCTGCAATGCAGAGGGTTGTGGCCCGCAGAGTAAGCTGATATCGGGCAAGGTGTCGTTACCGGAGGCCAAGGGCGGGTTGAGTGTCATGAATCTGCCCAGCGGTGCACCACAGGTGCTTTGGGTGGATCAGGGGGCACAACCTTTGGATGGCACAAGGAAAAAGGTACGTTTTTTCCGGTGTAAATCAGAGGCGGCAAGTAGTTGTTCTGCGCCACCTTTTGCGGAGAAGCCACTGAATGGGGCGGGAGCTTCGGTCTATGATGCCAACACCAAGGTGGGAAAGCGCTACCACTATGCCGTGCGCGTTTGTGTGAAAGGGGCTTGCGGCGCGTTAAGCCACGTTGCGTCGGGAGTTCATTTGCCAGCAATGCCCGCCAGAGGAAGCGCTTCCAAAGGTACCCGCAGCGATGGCGTTGAAGTGACCTGGTCACCCGTGCCTGCTGCGAATCGTTATATGATTTATCGCTACAGGAGAACCCAGGCGCCCGGCGCCCGACCTGTACATGCCACCAGTGCGACACCTTCGTTTCTGGACACAAAGGATGTGCAGCCGGGTGTTCAGTATCGCTATGGCATTCGAGCTTGCTTAGGAACCGTCTGTTCCGCACCAACTTTTCTGGATTATGGCTACCGTGCCTACCGGAAAGAGTACTATCACTTTGTGGTGCCTGTGGCAGTTGGCAATCTCCATTCTGATATCCAGTTCATCACACCTTTGTGTCGTGTATTCAACAACAGTGTGCTTTCCAATGCCAACCAGGTCGATCGCTGGCGCGTCGATTTGCCGGTACCTGCGAACCGAAAATTCAATCGGAATGTAATTATTCGTTTGAGTGGCCAGAATCTGACACCGGGCAAGCAGCTGGATTCCGCGACACACTACAGCTGCACCCTGTACGTCAAAAAATCACGCAATGGCCCATTGCTGTCTTTGAGTGAGAACAATAATGATCCTGCGCTGCGTGTCGCACCCAATGCGGTGACCGTTGTCAAGGGGGAAACAGGTAGTCGTGGGAGAGTTGATCCACATGGCGAGGGCTTGGACATTCGCACATCCGCCTTGCGCGCCAATGGTCAGCCGGAGTCGTAATTGGCTGGAGGGCAGACGTCAGTTGCTTGAAAAGAAGTGTGGCCTGGTCGCGGCGCGAAACCGATACCACTGGAGCTGCTTAGCGGACCAATACGCTCTTTTCTCTGTAGCAGGCCATCAGGTCATCACTTCGTTTTCCCGCTCTGGCGGGCACAAGGGTAAAGTTGGCCTCTTGCGTCTCCCTACCTCCTCCCTGGAGTCGTAATCAGGCCTATGCCTCCTGATCCGTTCCGTGTGTCCTGTCCGTCTCCGGGAGCAACAAAAAAACAGAGCACTCTATTTCTTCAACCTAGAAATCCGCAACGGCTGTCCCGCCACTCGCGCCTTTTTCAGTTCCCGGAATATTTCATTCGGCATGCCGATGGGGAGATCGACGGTTGAGTAGTCGTCGAAGATGTTGACGTGGTTGATGTATTTGCCTTCCAGTCCGCCTTCGTTGGCGATGGCGCCGACGATGTTGCCGGGTTTGGCGCCGTGTTTGCGGCCGACTTCGAGCCGGAAGCGTTCCATGCCTTTTGCCGGTGGGCCGATGTCGCGTCCCTGTTCGCGGGAGCGGGGCGCTTTGCCTTGCTGTGGTTTGCCGCGCTCGCGTCGATTGTTCGGTTCCCCTCTGTCGCGGCGCTCGCGCTGTGGTCGGGGTTGGCGCTTGGGTTCTTCCAGCAGCAGCGGTTCGTCGCCCTGGGCGATTTTCGCCAGCGCGGCGGCGATGTCGGTGGCGCTGACGTTGTGTTCCATTTCGTAGCGGGTGACGAGGTCGGTCCATTCGTCGAGGCCGCCGGCGGCGAGGGTGTCGGTGATTTTCTGCATGAAGCGGTCGCTGCGACGGCGGTTGACGTCGGCGGTGGTGGGCAGTTCGCAGTGGGTGATTT
>JALULB010000039.1 GCA_027041035.1 Sedimenticola sp.
TACTTCATTCCGATGCGCAGCGCCTCGCTGTCCGACATCATCGCCGATCTGGCCGGCATCGGGATAGGCGCAATGCTGCTGCGCTATGCCTGTGTCGGCAGTTGCCGCATCTGACGTTTCCCACGATTACTCCGGCACATCCCGTCCGCGCGCCAGGTCCTGACCCGGCTGGATCGTCTTGCGCCGCTTGCGCGCCTTGGTCAACAGATGACGCGCAAGCAGCAACGGCGGCATGCGCAACCAGTGGGAACGGATGTACAACAGCTCCCCGGCTGCCTGGCGTTTCCAGCCCGGCTCGTCGGCGGTGACCGGCCGCAACATCTCGCCCATCGCCGCGTTCGCCAAACCGCGCAGGCCGCGTGGCGGCGAGAACTCGCGTAACGCTCGGGCCGCCTCCGCGGGCAGATCCATCGCCAGCTGCGTGGACAGGTGATACAGGGCGTAATACAACGGACGCTCCAGCCCCTGCTCGGCCGCGCGCGCCAGCAGCCCCGGCCAGAACGCTTCCCCGGCGCCAAAATGATCGAGCATCGCGTGTAGATCGTAGAGTTCCCGCAGGCCATTGCCGAGATCGCCATCATGGAACAGGTGCACGCAGGCATGCAGCAGCATGTCTTCCGGCGAGAGTACTCGGAAAGGCGTGTTCGGCAGAGGTCTGGCGGCGGCAAGCATCTTCCCGGCGTCCGGCTTCAGGCGACTGGTCACCGGCAGGATCGCATGGTGCACGTCGACGATGGTGCCGCGCTCCCGATGCTGCAGCGGCGGCAGCTCATGCATCCATTCCCGATAGTAGCCCTGGTCGTATTCATCGAGCTTCATGCCACGCCAGCCGTTCGCCAGCAACGCCTGCTCGACGCGCGCCAGATCCTCTTTCGCCACCAGGATATCGACATCCGAGACCAGACGGCCACGTGCGTTCGGCAGGCCGAGAAACTCATAGGCAGCACCCTTCAGCAACACCACGGGCACGTCCAGGGTATGCAGCGCATGCGCGATCTGGCGCACCTCCCAGCGCAGTTGACGACGATATTCGACAACATAGGTACGCGCCGCGTCCAGCAGGTCACAAAGCCTGGGCGGGGCATCCCGCAGAGCGGCGGCGTCAAGACGCACCGCCACGGAACCCAGAAGCAGATGGCGACGCAGCATGCGCAACAGGCGGTTTTGCAGCCTGACCTCTTGCGCCAGCAATAGCGGGGGATCGCGCATGATCGCGTGGAACAGCACGCTCAACGGGTCGGTAGAGGCTGGCACTGATTGATTCCTGCTGTGCAATTGATTGACAAAAACCGTCGGGGCGATGCTAGACTATCGGTATATGGCTGACGGGGCGCGGTGAACCTTAGCAGCTTTCGATGGCGATGGTAAGCCATGCGCCAACCGTCAGGTTTATTTACAATCAGCGCCGACAGCATGCCGACCACTCAGGAAATTACGCGCATTTTCATTAGGTTACATAAAAGGCATGATTTTTGCTTAAAAATTATGAAAACGGCTGTGCACGGATCGGAACACCTCACCTGGCCCCGTGCCGGCGCCGGATACTTTCAGATATAGACAGCTAGCTTGAAATATTCATGCCCGCCCCGGATTTCAATGGGCAACGAAACAGGACAACATCATGCGGAAAACAAACGAACACGATCACGCTAAAAACTCATCCGATGACGCCCAAGGCGGCACCGACTTCGCGCGCAGGCGCAAGATCATGCTCGGCCTGGCCAGCGCGCCGGTCGTCATGACCGTCAGCAACGCCGCGATGGCGAATGCCAGCAGCCACCAATGCGTGACCAACACCGTTCCAGGCACCGAGCCAGCGTGCATTCCCTTCACCGACCAGGCCAGCGCGGACGCCGCCCAGGCAACGCTGAACAACAGTTTTTGGGCAGCAGGCCCGGTGAATACCGACAACAACACCGGCACCGGCGTGGATCTCATCGGCTTGAACAACAATCTGGTAAGCGGCGCCGACCAGATGTGCGTGCCGAGTGGCGATGAGCCGACTCCCGACATCCTGCAGATCACCGGCTATCGCCAGCCGGGTGGAAACTACATCGATCAGGACGGCGGGGCCGCGACCGCGGGCAACCCCCTTTCGGCCTCCTGCCTCGCCTCTTTCACCTGAGCAAGCGCTCCGCTTGACTGCCTGCCTGTCCGCCGCGCCACCAGCGCATCACGCTGCTGGCGCGGCGTTTCGGATTCGCGTTTCCCGTGCCGACCCGGAGTTTCATGCACCACGCATGCCCGCCGGTTCCACGCTGGATTGCCACCGCGAACCGCAAATTCGGGAAGCCCGAGGCGAATGCGCCGCGGAATCTGCTCCACGCGCGACCATCGCGCCCTGTCGTGATCGTTCAGGCTGAATGGAAACCCTCTGGCGTGTTCCGCTGATCAAAGCATTCTCCCGCACCTGCTGGAACGACGAGTATTTTCTCTTCAACCCGGCGAGTGGCTACACCCACGTGCTCAATCAACTGTCCATCGACATCATCGATCTGCTCGCCGAAAGCCCGTGCGGCACGCGTGACGCCCAGTCCCGCATGATCGACACCTGGCGGATCGACGCCGACGAACAGGCCGGTTTCGCGCAACGCATCGAGGAACACCTGCACCAGCTGTGCTATCTCGGTCTGATCTCGGACGGCACGTTCGACGATACCCTGCTGATCCCCCGTTAACCCCTCCGGGAGTTCCCCCTTGCTGTTCCGAACCGGCCCCTTCCTGACCCGCCTCGAATCCTCGCTGCCAATGCTGAGCGACACCCTCGACCTGCTCTACGGCCAGCGCCCGGTCGAGGCGGAGGATCAGTTGATCGACTTCCACATCCAGGTGCGACGTCGGCCCGGCCTGCGCGGACGCCTGCGCCCGCAAGCGGTCTTCTCCACCGACATGGACACACCGTTCTATCCGTTTCCCCTGGATCAGGCCTACCCGCTGTTCGAATGGGGATTGAACTACTGTATCGCGATGCAATCGCATCAATACCTGATGCTGCACTCCGCCGTGCTGGAGAAGAACGGCAGGGTACTGTTGCTGCCCGCGCCCCCCGGCTCGGGCAAGAGTACGCTGTGCGCCGCCCTGAGCTACCGCGGCTGGCGGCTGCTGTCGGACGAATTCGGCCTGCTGCGACCGGATAGCGGCCTGATCGACCCGCTGCCGCGACCGATTCCGCTGAAGAACAGATCGATCGACGTGTTCAAGGCCTTCGAACCCTCGGCCGTCGTCGGACCGACCTACCCGGGCACGCGCAAGGGCGATGTCGCGCACGTGCATCCCGGCGAGGAAGCCCTGCGTCGCTGGCGGGAGGCCGCGCGACCAGCCTGGGTGGTGTTCCCGCGATTCGATCCCGACGAGACGACCAGGCTGCACGACTTCGCCAAGGGCCGCGCCTTCCTGAAGCTGTCCGGCAACGCCTTCAACTACCCACTGCAAGGCCGCCGGGGCTTCCACGCGGTGGATCGCATCATCCGCGAGTGCTCGACCTGGTACCTGCCCTTCCGCAATCTCGACGAGGCCGTCGCGGTGCTCGACGAGCTCGCGGCAAGGAGCCTGTCGGATGATGGGGGATCGTAGCGAGAAGGCGGGAGAGCGGTAGTTCGACAGCCTCCAAGCCCGCCGAACGACTCACAGGCGTGGCAATACACTCCCCTCCAGCCATGCGCCAAACGCCGCCAGCTCGGGGTAATCCGGCGCGACCTCGACGATATACCCCAGGGTACGCGGGATATCGCCAAGATAACCCGGCTTGCCATCGCGCAGGTTCAGGCGCGCGAAGATGCCCGCCGCCTTGAGTTGACGCTGCATGCCCATCAGGTCGAACCAACGCAGGAAATACTGCTCGTTCTCCTCGCGCAGGATGCCGGATTGCACCGCGAGGTCGAAATAGCCCCACGCCCAGTCGACCACCCGCTCGCGCGGCCAGCGCACGTAGCAGTCGCGCAACAGCGACACCAGGTCGTAGGTCAGCGGGCCGTTCACCGCGTCCTGAAAATCCAGGATGCCGGGATTGGCCTTCTCCAGGCGCATCAGGTTGCGCGAGTGATAGTCGCGGTGAACGAATACCCGGGGCTGCGCCAGCGCGTTCTCGACAAGCAGGTCGAAGACCGCGTCCAGTCGCTTTTGATCCTCGTCGTCCAGCTTCAGGCCGAGCTGCCTGTCCAGCAACCAGTCGGGAAACAGTTGCATCTCGGCGCGCAGCCGTGTCGCATCGTATTCCGGCAGGCCGTCGCTGCTCACGCAGGCCTGCATGACCGCCAGCGCGCCGAGCGCATCGCCATACAGGCGCTCGACACTCTCGTCGTTCAGCTCGCCGAGGTACTGCCGGTCGGCAAAATCATCCAGCAGCAGAAAGCCGCGCGCCTCGTCCCGGGCATGCACCCGGGGCGCGTTCAGGCCGACGCCGCGCAGGCGCTCGGCGATATCGATGAAGGGCGTGACATCCTCCTTGTCCGGCGGCGCGTCCATGACGATGAAGCGCTGCCCGTTACCGACGGGCGTGACACGGAAGTAGCGCCGGAAGCTGGCGTCGTCGGAAACCGGCGTGATGTCGTACTGATTGAAACGTTCGTCCAGCCAGGCATTCAGTTCGTTACTGCGTTGAATCATGGATAGCCTCGGTTGATATATCGGGTTTACGCGCGCCGAACAGCCAGTGCCACAGGCGGGCCGCCAGCCGCCGGACATCGTCCGCGATCAGCCAGAAACTCGGCAGCGCCAGCAGGATCAGCAAGGTGGAAAACAGCAGCCCAAAGCCCAGACTGACCGCCATAGGCGACAGAAAGGCGGTCTGCCCGGTGGCAAAGAAGATCAGCGGCGAGATGCCGAGAAAGGTGGTGATGCTGGTCAGCAGAATCGGCCGGATGCGCGCGCGACCGGCCGCCACCATCGCCGCGATACGCGCCTGCCCGGCGGCGCGGCGCAGATTGGCGAAATCGACCAGGATCAGCGAATCGTTGACGACGATGCCGGTCAGCGCGAGAAAACCGATCATCGACAGAAACTGTAAGTGAAAGCCGAACAAGGCATGGCCGACGACCACGCCGATCGCGCCGAACGGGATGGAGAACATCACCACCAGCGGATCGAGCAGCGACCGAAACAGGCTGGCCAGGATGAAGAAGATCACCCCGAGCGCGATCCAGGTAGCGCGCTTGATATCGCGCATCGACTCCGAGGCCTGCTTCTTCTCGCCGAGAAACAACAGCTCTTGGCCCGGATGGCGCTTGCCGATATCGCCGAACTGCTGCTTGACCCGCTCGACCACCTCGTCGGCGGTCATGATATCGTCGTCCACCTCGCCGGTGATCGTCACCAGGCGCCGCATGTCGCGCCGGCTGATGGTATTGAAGCCGCGCCCGCGGCTGATGTCGGCGACATCGCGCAACAGCACCACCTTGCCACTGTCCAGCGTCACCGGCAGGCGCGCCAGCGCGGTGCGTACCGGTTTTCTTGGTATCGAGGCGGTGCATGTGAACTGGAAGAACAAGCGCATCCCGGTACGCACCGC
>JALULB010000040.1:0-400 GCA_027041035.1 Sedimenticola sp.
GGATACCGTCCTGAACCATGATGCGACTCAGGCAGGCGTGCGGCACGTCGATGCGAAACAGGTTCTCGGCCGGCATGCCGAGCACCTCGGCGATGATCACGCGGATCACGCCGCCGTGGGTGATCAGCAGGAAGCGGCCTTCGTCCTCTTCCATCAGGCGGTTCCACACGCCGAGCACGCGCATGCGGAATACGCCGAGGGATTCGCCGTTCGGCGGAGTGTTGTTCAGTGGGTCGTCCCAGAAGGCCTGCACGCGGTTCGCGTCGGAATGCAGCAGCTCGGTCGGCGTGTGGCCTTCCCAGTCGCCGAAGTGCAGCTCCTTCAGATCGTTCTCCATCTGCGCCGGGATATGCGAGGTCTGCGAAAGTTTGCGGGTGAAGTCCGAACAGCGCTTCAACGG
>JALULB010000040.1:410-5505 GCA_027041035.1 Sedimenticola sp.
GCCAGCTGATGATGCGCCCCCAGGGCCGGCGCGCGGGCAATGCCTTGTACATCTGGTTCCAGCCGTCGTCGGTCAGCGGGTCTTCCCGCCAGCCGCGAAAGCGTTGGCCACCACGCGCCTCGCCGTGGCGCAACAGGTCTATCGTCAATGTGTTCATGTTCTGTCCGTGACTCCAGCGTCTTCAAAGGTTGCCATATTGTTGTGCAAGGCGCAGGCCATGCGCAACAGACCGGCGGCGCAGGCCGCGCCGCTGCCTTCGCCGAGGCGCATGTCCAGGTTCAGGATGGGCTCGGCATCCAATGCATAGAGCATCAATTCATGGCCGGGTTCCGCCGATTGGTGGCCAAACAGCATCCAGTCACGCGTCGTGGGATTGATCTGCGTGGCGCAAAGCGCCGCGGCGGTACAGATGAAGCCGTCGACAAGAATCGGCAGGCGGCGTTGCGCGCAGCGGATGAAGGCGCCGGTCAGCGCGGCGATCTCGAAACCGCCGTAGGCGCGCAGGATGTCGAGCGGTGTCATTTCATCGTCGGCATGCCGCGCCAGCGCGGCGTCGATCAGTCGCGCCTTGCGCATCACTGCGTCATCGTCGAGACCGCTGCCCGGTCCGGCCAGATAGCTGGCGGGTTGTTGCAGAAAGGCGCAGCCCAGCGCGGTGGCCGAGCTGGTGTTGCCGATGCCCATCTCGCCGCCGATGAAGACGTGCGCGTCGCCCCTCACGGCACGCTCGGCGGCGTCGAAACCGGCCTGTAACGCGATCTTCAACTCTACCGGGGTCATCGCGTCGCGTTGCGTGAAATCGGCCGTGCCTTCTCCGGCGCGGGCGTCGATGACATCGGCCAGTCCGCTGGCCCGCAGGGTGCCGACATCGATGACTTCCAGCGTGGCGCCCAGATTTTCCGCCAGCGCGTTGATGGCCGCGCCGCCGTTGACGAAGTTCGCCAGCATCTGAGCGGTGACCTCTTGCGGGTAGGCGGAGACACCCTGCCGGGCGATGCCGTGGTCGGCGGCAAAAACGCTGATATGCAGCCTTTCGGCGGCGGGCTGGTCGGCGTTCTGCATCGCCGCGAGCTGCATCGCCAGCATCTCCAGCATGCCGAGGGAGCCGGCGGGTTTGGTCAGGCGGCGTTGGCGTTTTTCGGCGCGCCGCCAGGCGCCCTCGGCCGGCGGTTGTATCGCGTCGAAGGGCCAGTATGTGGACTTTTCAGGCATCCGGGGGTGTTCCTTTCAGGGTATGCGTCAAGCCGGCGACGCAGAACAGCACGCTTTCGCACTCGCTGGCGAGTTGTTGGTGCAGCCGCCCGGCGAGGTCGACGAAGCGCCGGCTCAGGCGATCGGCGGGGACGATGCCCAGGCCGGTTTCGTTGCTCACCATGATCAGCCGGGCCTGGCTGCGAGCGACGGAATGGCAGAAGGCATCCAGCGTTGTCTCGGGTTGCGCGTGGCGATGAAGGACATTGCTCAGCCACAGCGTTAGGCAGTCGATCAGCAGCAGTCCGCCGGCGTTGTCATGCGCTTCGATGATCGCGGACAATGCCAGTGGTTCCTCGATCGTACGCCATTCGCTTGGGCGTTGTCGGCGGTGATGGGCAATGCGCTTTTTCATCTCTTCGTCCAGCGCCTCGGCCGTGGCGATGTAGGTCACCGGTTCGGCGGAGCGGGTGGCGAGCCGCTCGGCAAGGCGGCTCTTTCCCGAGCGCGCGCCACCGAGTATGAGTTGCTTCATTCTGCTTTTTTACCATATCGGAATATAAGGGAATAGTACCCATTGCGGGATGGGGTTGCCAGCCTGGAAGCTTTATGAATATCGCCTCCACCAGCCAAACCTCGGGATTCTCGCGCGCGCGCCAGTGCGTTCTTGGCAAAGCGCGAGGAGGTCGTGGGGCCATTCCCCCCACAACGACGAGCAACGCCGCCAGCGGAAGTGTACGCGCGGGAGTTCCGAGGTTTGGTTGGCGGCTGGATATTCAATCCCTCGGTCAACCTGTTACGCCAAGACGGAACTGGGTTATTATCCCGAGTAAGGCTCCATGTCAATGGGAACTTAGGGGGGTAAAACAGAATGCCCGTCACAAAGGGCCGTGGCCGTTCATGGAAACAATAATTATCCGGGAGGGAATATGAATATTCAATCAGGGGTTGTCTACGCTTGGTTCGTGCTCTTTGGCATGGGGGTGGTGGTGCTGGCCATGCTCCTTGACCTCGATGCACGGAATCTGAGCATTTTTTTCGCGACCTATCTGCTGGCGGATGCCGGCTCCTATCTGTTCCACTATATCGTCGACCACTATGGCAATGCCGCCAGGCAGGGTATCGTGCGTGAGTTCCAGAACCATCACGCCCAACCGGGCTATATCGCCCAGCGACCACTGGTCGAAGTGATCTACCCCGCCGCGAAAATCATCACGTTGCCGGTGCTGGTAGTGCTTCTTCTGGCGCTGGCTGGCTGGATTCCAGGCGCCTGGGCGCTGTTTCTGTTCACGCTGGGCAGTTGCTGGGTATTCACCCAGGTATTTCATCGTTGGGCACACCTCAGGCGGCCTGGCAGGCTGGTGAGTCTCCTGCAACGCACCGGCCTGATTCTGGGAAGCACGGCGCACGATCGCCACCATGAATCACCCTTCATGACGGATTTCGCGGTGATCAACGGTTGGACGAATCCGCTGTTCGATGCCATCGGCATGCCGGGACTCGTGGATATTGTGTTGGAAAAGGGGCTGGGTATCGAGAAACGCAGCACCCTGGTGGCGGACATGGCGGCAATGCAACTGGAAAATCGCCAGTCCGTGTAGGATACTCGGGCGGATCATTCCAAGAGGATCCGCCCGAGCGTGGCTGAAAACGAAAAAAAACCGGGTCTCGGTCGCAGCCTGCGTCTGCTGATCGCGCTGGCGCTGATTCTGCTGGCGGCGGTGGTGCTGATGGTGCTGCTGCAACTGACCGAGTCGGCGCTGAATATCTGGCATCTGCTCGATCAGATGTCACCGACGCTGCTCGCCATCTATATCATTGGCCTGGCGGTATTCGCGCTGCTCGCATTGGCGATCATCTGGTGGTTCTTTCGGCCGCGACAATCGAGTTCGCGCACAAAAAGAACCGTCATCGAGGTGCCGCAAGACGCCGCCGAGATGGAAACCCGGCTCGACAAGGCCGAGGAAAAGGGGATAGACACCAGTGCCGCGAAGCAGGAACTGCGCGAGTTGCAACGTCGCCAGCAGGAAGAATCCATCTATGTGGTGTTGTTCGGCCCGGTATCGGCGGGCAAGAGTTCCCTGATCAAGGCGCTGACCGGCGATGCCTCGATAGAGACCGATCCACGCGCCGGTACCACGCGCTATATTTCTCATTACCGCTTCTCTGACGATGCCGAGGCGGACATCACCCTGACCGACGCGCCGGGCATTCTCGATACCGATACGGCGAAGGTCGAGCGCGCCCGCGACGAGGCCCGTCGCGCGCATCTGGTCGTGTATGTCACCGATGGCGAACTGACCCGCGATCAGTACCAGGAGATCACCGAACTCCTGCATTTCGAGCGGCCGATGGTGATTGCATTGAACAAGATCGATCGCTATGACGCGGCGGATCTCGAAGCCATCAAGCAGCGCATAGCCGAGCGCGTGCCCGACGTGCCGGTGATCAGCGTCCAGGCGGGCGGCCAGGAGGAGGTCATCCGGGTGATGCCGGATGGCAGCGAGCAACGCGTGGTGCGTGAGCGGGCGTCGGATATCTCGGCGCTGCTGGAGACGATGCGTCGCACCATCGCGCGCCGCGGCGAGGATCTGCACCAGCGGCGCGATGCCAGCCTGCTGACCCTGGGCGCGGAAAAACTGCATCGCTCGACGGCCGAATACCGTCGCGTCGAGGCGGAGAAGCTGGTCAAGCAGTACACCCGCAAGGCGATGCTCGGTGCAATGGCGGCGGTCAGCCCCGGTACCGATATCCTGATCCAGGGCTATCTCGGTGTAAGCATGGTGAAGGCGCTGAACAACCTGTATGAAGCGCCGGTGCGCGACATGGATCTCGAACAATTCGTCGAATTGGCGAGCAAGAACGTCGGCAAGCGCCTGCCGATTCTGCTCGCGCTTTCCGGCAACGTGCTGAAGGCCTTTCCCGGCATCGGCACCGTCACCGGCGGCATCATGCATGCGGTGGCCTACGCGATGATTTTCGACAGCCTCGGCAAGGCGGTCAGCAAAACACTGGATGAAACAGGCACGCTCGAGTCGAAGCGCGCATTGGATTACTTTGAGGAGACCATAGGTGGGAATCTGGAAAACCGTGCAAAACGGTTTGCCCGACTGGCTGTGGAAGAAATCGCCAGAAAAAAATAGCAGGGCGGGAGCGGCGGATCCCGGGGACGACAGGCAGCGGCATCTACAGTTGGCGCAGGAGAACCTGCGTGAATTGCTGGAGGACGAGCGCGTGCCGGAGGCGGTGCGCGATGCGCTGGCCGATGATTTCCAGCAGGTGCGGGCGATGCTCGACAAGCTGGAGAAGGGCCACTTGCATATCGCCGTTTTCGGGCGCGTCAGTGTCGGTAAGTCCGCGCTGCTGAATGCCTTGCTCGGCGAGGATCGCTTCAGCGTCAGCGCCTTGCATGGCGAGACCCGTTTCAGCCACATGCAGCCGTGGGAGGAGATCGAAGCCGGTGGCGTGTTCCTGATCGACACCCCGGGTATCAACGAGATCAGCGGCGAGGATCGCGAGCGCATGGCGCACGAGGTGGCCGGTCGCGCCGATCTGGTGTTGTTCGTCGTCGATGGTGATGTCACCGAGACCGAGCTGAAAGCGCTGAAAGTACTGAAGGAGCGCCAGCGACCGATGCTGGTGGTACTCAACAAGGCGGACCGCTATACCGCCGACGAGCTGGAGTTGCTGCTCACCAGTCTGCGCGAAAAGCTTGCTGATATCGTTGCGCCGGAGCAGGTCATCCCGGCCGCCGCCCGCCCGGCCGAACGCATCTATGTACAGGTCGACGAGCAAGGTAACGAGACCGAGGTGCGCAAGCACCCGGCGGCCAATATCGCTGATCTGAAGGAAGCGTTGTGGCAACTGCTGGAGAAGGAAGGTATGGCCCTGTCGGCACTGAACG
>JALULB010000041.1 GCA_027041035.1 Sedimenticola sp.
ACGCCCTTGGTATTGAAGTCCGGCGTGATCCGGTCGACCTGGATAGTCCACGCGCCGAGCACCACGAACAGGCCGAGGATGCCAAGCTTGATCAGCACGATGAAGAACTCCGCCTTGCCAACCGCGGCCGAGCCAAGCGCGCCGAGTCCGGTGAACAAGAGAATCACGCCGAGTTCGGCGAGGCCCATGTTCAGCACGCTCGTCGGTTGATGGATCAATGGCAGCAGATAGCCGGCGAAGCCTTTCGCGAACAACGCGATCGACACCACGTAGCTGAACCAGAATAGAAAGCTCAAACCGCCGGTGATCAGGTTGTCGCCGAAGCCCTTCAGGATAAACTCCATGGGTCCGGCGTCCGAGATGATCTGGCTGCCGAGACGCGCGTAGGAGTAGGCGACGAACAACGCCACGATGCCGGAGATCAGAAACACCGTCGGCAGATTACTGCCCGCGATCCGCGCGCCGAGGCCGAAGATCGAGAAGATGCTCGCGCCGATCATGGTGCCTACCGCCAGCGATACGGTTTGCCACAATCCTATCTTGCCTGTTTTGTTCATACCTGATGACTCCGATGTTGATGTTCGATTCGCTGAAGTACCGCGCCCGCCTGCGCGTGCAGGGCTTCCAGATCCCTGATGACCCAATGGCCCTTCTCGCCATGCACGATGCCCTGTTGGCGAAAGCCCTGAAGATGCCGGTTGACCACTTGGCGCACCGAACCCACCATCTTGGCCAATGTCTCGTGGTTCAGATCGGTGATCAGGCGCACGGGATGGTGATTGTCATCGCGACGTGACGGATCCGTATGCCGCAGAATCAGCCGCGCCAGACGCGTCGAGGTATCGTGCAACGCCAGATCGGATGCCAGGCTCTCGAGTCCGCGAAAGCGCTCGCCGAGATAGGGTAGAAAACGGCGGTTGAACTCCGGCTCGTCGGCAAGCCATTCACGTACCCTCGGGAGCGGCGCGGATAGCAGCTGGATGTTGTCCAGCGCCAGGGTTTCGGTGTCGTGCGGCTGGCCATCCAGCAAGGTGATGATATCGAAACCATCCCCGGGCCCGAGCAGAAACAACACGATCTCGCGGCCCGAATCCGGGTGGCCGCGCAGCACCTCCAGACGACCGTCGAGAATCACGTAGAAGCGTTCACGGGTGCCGCGCGCGGCCATGCGCGAACCCTTCTGGCTGTTCTCCAGTTGGAAATCCGCCAGCATGCGCTCCAATAACGGCGGCGACAGCCCGGCGAACAGCGGCGATTGAATCAGTCGATCCCGGCAATGATGATAGAGAGGCGAGCGCGTATCCATGCGCGCATTCTAGCCTTAAATCGACGTGCGGTGGTCGAATAAACCGCCCGTTCTCCAACGTTGGAAGCGGTCGGTTGGGCAAGACGAGAAATTGAATATGACTTCAAAGCGTAGGCTGGGTTGAGGTACGAGCCCCGGCAATGGCGGTGGACCGGGGGTAATGCGCAAACCGCCAGCGCTGGGTTTCGCTGCGCTCTACCCAGCC
>JALULB010000042.1 GCA_027041035.1 Sedimenticola sp.
TTATTTAAGTTACTCGCTGAGTAGTTACGAAATTTTCCGGGATGGTTTCAACCATCCCGATCCCGCATCCGCTGGCAGAAGGTGCGCTCATCCGGGTTCTCGACCGCGTCGCTGATCGCCGTGACAAAATCGCTGAGCTCCCCGGCGTCGAGGCATTCGGTGATCTTCATCAGCAACAGCGGATCGACCCGGGCGTAGACCACGCGACCATCGCTCAGATTGACCGTCACGCCGGCATCGGTGTAACTGGATGCCGCATCCGCACCGGCCTCGACCAGCTCCCGATCCAGGTCCATCATCCGGTCGTAGTAGTCCTCGATACGCTGGGCGAGCGCGTCGTCCAGATCCTCTGGGATGCCCACCAGCCAGCCATCGTCATCGGACTCCAGCCCGGGCGTGACGCCTTGCTCGCGCACATAGGCGACAAAGCGGTCGAACGGGGACTGGTTGAAAAAGATGTATTCCAGCATGACGCGGATCCACGACGGGGTTTTCTGATTCTACACCGAAACCCGCCTTCAGGATGAACAGGATACCTCGATGGCGCGCGCCCATGCCGGCGGAGCTTCCGCGTAAGCCTCCATCCCGGGCTGCTCGTCGAATGGCCTGGCCAGCAGGCCGCGCAGTCGTTCGATCTCGCTGAAGTCGCGCTGGCGAGCCTTCTCGATCGCCTGTTCGGCAAGATAATTGCGCAGAACATATTTTGGATTGACCCGCTTCATCGCGCGCGCCCGCACATCGTCCTGGCTGTGCTCCGCGCGCAAGCGCTGGCGATAGTTTTCGGCCCAGGCCGAGAAGGCCGTTGGATCGGCAAACTCATCACCCGCCGCGCAATGCGCGGTCTCGTCATGGCTGGAGAAATCGGCCAAGGCGCGAAAGAAGCGCGTGTAGTCGACCCGGTTGGCCGCCATCAGTTGCAGCAACTCCGCGAACAATACCGGGTCACGACCATCCTTGGAGAGCAAGCCCAGCTTGTCGCGCAGCCCGTGGATATAGGTATCCATGAACACCTTCTCGAAATCGCCCAATACCTCGTTGGCCAACGCGGCGGCGGCATCGCCGTCCTCGGGATGCAGAATCGGCAGCATCGCTTGCGCCAGACAGCTCAGATTCCACAACGCGATCTGTGGCTGCTTGTCGAAGGCGTAGCGTCCATAGTGATCGGAATGGTTGCAGATGAACCCGGGTTCGTAGACATCGAGAAAACCGAATGGGCCGTAGTCGAGCGTCAGGCCGAGCACCGACATGTTGTCGGTATTCATCACCCCATGCGCGAAGCCGACCAACTGCCATTGCGCCACCAGTCGCGCGCTGCTGGCAACCATCTCGCGCAACATCTCAACATAGGGGTTGCGATAGCCGGCGATATGCTGGAAATGCCGCTCCAGCAGCCAGTTGGCCAGCTCCCAGAGCATGCGGTACTGGCCCGTGTGGTAGGCGTATTCGAAGGTACCGAAACGGATATGCGTCGGCGCCAGCCGGGTCAGTACCGCATGCTCTGGGA
>JALULB010000043.1:0-1955 GCA_027041035.1 Sedimenticola sp.
ACATCGGCCTGCCGAAAGAGGATGTGCGTTTCTGGGGCAGACTGGACGGCATCGAGCCGTTCGTTCGGGAGCGAACCCTGTTCGTCGATGACAGCCTGTCGGTGCTGCGTTCCGCCAAACAAGCCGGATTCCGCTGGTTGCTGCTGATTCTGAAGCCGGATTCGCGCCAGCCGGCGCGCGTGAGCGGTGAATTTCAGGCAGTAAAGGACTTTTCTGAGATTATTGCGTCCATGCCTAATGTGAAGATAACTTATTGATTATAAAAGTTTAATAAGTTTTTCTAGCGATGGATTTTTGCTGATTTGAGTCAATTTGTTACAGATTTTGCAAATTTGCACTTGAAAACATATTAGAAAATCGTAATATAGTAATCAAGTTACATAGCAGACAACACAGGAGCAGTAATCATGTTTGCAGCAATATTCGCAATCGCTTTGGCCGTCGGTGGTTCATTGGTAGCCACGGAAGCCGATCATGACGCATTGGTAGCCGCCCAGATGAAGCAGGCTCAGCAGACCCAGATGGATGTGGCGGCAAGCCGCCAGGGCATCGAAACCGGTGAGCTTGGGTGGTAATGATCGTCCATGGATAGCGCGGCACCCGTGTCGCGCTTCCTCTCTTCACTTCTTCAGATGGATAAAGGCTCCGCGGCTTGGTCGCGGGGCCTTTTTTCGTGCCCGCGACATCGCCAGGCATGTAAGGGCGGAAGCGATGATTCCGGGGTTGGCTGGCGGGGGCAAAAAACACCATGTCATGGGAAGTGGATGGACTAATTGGCGAAAAGAGGAAGCGTTTTACTTGTCTGTGAACTTGTTAGCTTAAATCCGCGCCTTCGGTGCTGGACGATGGGTAGGTGATCCTCTAGGCTTACCCCATTACCAAGCTATCACAGGCGTGTTTCTTGCCCATCCTTACGAAACCAGCATTTGTTATCGGTACCACCGCTCTTGGAATAGGCTTGCTTGCCTGGATGGTTTTTTCTCCCCGGCCCGGGCAGCTCGATACCCGGTCGGGTGTTTCGCCGACCGCCGAAGAACCCACGGTGGCACGGAAATCATCGCCGGGTCGACTCCTGGAACGGAAACCGGATTCCCCCACCACGATGATGGATGACTATGCTGGCGGCGCCTCGCCAAATGCCCTTGTTGCCTGGACGCCGGTACGGGGTCCGATGCGTGTGCCGGAATCCGTACCCGAGGGCGTCGATGTCGAATTTATCAGAACCGATGGGCTGGATGTCGAGAATCTTCGACAGGGCGATCGTATCGACTTCCCGATTCCGCAGGAGTCGCGTATCTATTCCGGTGTCGTGAAAGAGAAACACGAGCGTTTCAACGGGGTGGTGAAAGTCGCAACGGGCGGCCTGGAAACCGATTTGCCGTTTGCATCCTTCTCCATCGTCGACGATGGCCGAATCGCGCTGGTCATGGTGACCACTGGCAAGGACATCTATCAGGTAGAGATCGATAAATCGACCGGTGTCGGCACTGTATTGGACGACAAGCAACTGGACCGCTTCCGCCAGGTCGATGATGGTGTGCTGCCCCCGCAGCGGAACTAGGAGGCTGTCGGGTTTAACGCTGATCTACTGCGGAAAAGCCCTTTTGGCCCGTTTTCCCGTTCACTTTCGTTAAATAGAAGGACTATTCGCCTCAAGTGAACGAAAAAACGGACTCAAAATGGCTTTCCCTCGCTACGATCGGTCAAACCCGACAGCCTCCTAGAACGTCAATGAGCAGTCACTACCAGTGACGGTTTGCTCATCCAAGGCTGGCCAGTCATCGTTGGTATCGCGTTGTCCCCAGTACTTCGATACACATACCGAATCCCCCGCCATCATGTTGACGAAGCTGTTGCCCTCGACAGTGACATGGCTGCGCTCGTACCAGCCGTCGGGCCGGGGCAGTGGAACCAGGTGAGTCGATCCCCAACGCTTGGCGGTGACCGGTAAGGTA
>JALULB010000043.1:1965-5447 GCA_027041035.1 Sedimenticola sp.
CAAAATGGCTTTCCCTCGCTACGATCGGTCAAACCCGACAGACTCCCAGCTATTTTTTCGAGTTCGGATCGGACGACTGCATGCATGCCTTGTCCGAACCGGGAGCAAGTTTGCAAAACCGGCACCATGCGCCGCCGAAGAATAAAGAAATGCATGGATTATCCGCTTTGATACTGTTGTCTGCCGTCTTGTGTTGCCGACAACGTTATAACTCCTTGATACCCCAGAGGGAACACGATGCTTCGTAACCGCTTTTTTGCCGTTTTGGCAGCCACTCTGCTAGTGTTTTTTTCCGCCAACGCCTCCGCCGTGACGACGGTGGATATCCTGATGCTCTACGCGCCGTCGATCACCTCGCCGGAAAGTCGCGCGGTAGCGATGGAGACCTATGCCAATCAGGCTCTGGCGAACAGTCAGTCCGACATCCGGTTTCGCATCGTGCATGTGCAGGCATTCGATATACCGAATCCAAAAACGGATGAGGTCACCCTCAACGTCGTCAAGGATAACGCCCAGATAGCGGCCTTGCGCACCCAGTGGGGCGCGGACCTGGTGAGCTACATGACCCCGACGGGGCCTTTTTGCGGGGTCGCCTACCTGTCTCCGGGCAGCAGTACGACAGGTATCCTCTACTCGTATGCCCAGACCATCGGGTTCAGCGTGGTCGGCCACACCTGTACCTCCAGCTTTGCGCATGAGATCGGCCACAATCTGAGCCTGGGGCATTCGTTCAGACAGAATTCTCCGGGCAGTGTCTACCCATGGGGACGTGGCTATGGCGTGGATGGCGACTTCGTCACCGTGATGGCCTATACCTCGGCGTTCGGGGCGGGTCGCGTGCAGTACTTTTCAAACCCGGCGGTTTCCGCCTGTCACGGCTCGCCCTGTGGGCTACCCAGAACCCAGAACGATGGCGCGGACGGCGTTGGCGCGATGGCCGTGACCGGGCCACAGATCGCCGCCTGGCGCGTGCCTTCGACCCCTCCTCCGGCGAACTCGCCACCGGTGGCGACGGCGGATGTCGCGGTGGTCCCGGAGAACGCGATGTGGGATATCGACGTGCTGGCGAATGATTCCGACGTGGATGGCGACGCACTGTCGCTGTTGTCCGTGACCCAGGGCGCCCATGGGCTGGTCGAGACGAGTGGCAACATCGTGGTCTATACCCCCAACGGGAATTTTGTCGGTGAGGACAACTTCAGCTATGTCGTCAGCGATGTTTTCAATGCGACGGCGACAGGCAATGTCCGCGTGCTCGTCGGCATGGGTCTGGAGTATGAATACTTCGAAGGTGGCAATTGGTCGGCGCTGCCGAATTTCGACGCGCTGATTCCAGTGGCGACGGGCCTGGCAGAGAACTTCGATATCAGCCTTGCCCAACGGAGTGATGATTTTGCGTTTCGCTTCCGTGGCCTGATCAATATCACGACAGCCGGTACCTATACATTCTTCACCGCATCCGACGATGGCAGCCGGGTACTCATAGACGGTGCCGCCGTTGCCGATAACGACGGCACGCATGCGTTGAGCGAGACCTCCGGCAGTCTTTTCCTCGCCGCGGGGTTGCACGATATCGAGGTACAGTATTTCGACGCGCTTGGCACCGAGATGCTCAACGTATCCTGGCAGGGGCCTGGCATCGCCAAGCAGTTGATCCCGGGTGGCGTGTTGCGTCAGGGCTTCGGCACGGCGGGTCCGCCGCCGAATATCAATCCGGTCGCGAATCTGGACGAGGTCTATATCGATGCTCCCCAGGCGATCGACATCGACGTGTTGGCGAACGACAGCGACGTGGATGGCGATCCGTTGACCATCGTCAGCGTGACCAGTGCCGGCAAGGGCAATACCCAGATCGTCGCCGGGAAGGTGCGTTACACGCCTGTCGCTGGCGCCGAGGGATCCGATCTGTTCGCGTATACCATCAGTGATGGCGCGGGAGGCAGTGCAACCGGTAGCGTCGTCGTCGGTATCGGACAGGGCTTGCGCTACGACTATTACGAAGGCGTGTTCACCGCGCTGCCGGAGTTCACGTCATTGACGCCGGTCAAGCAGGGTTCGTCGCTCGATTTCTCGTTGTCCGAGGCCCGGCGCGGCGTGGATTTCGCGTTTCGTTATCTGGGCTCTATCGTCATTCCGGAAAACGGTTCATATACCTTCTATCTGGGTTCGGACGATGGCAGTCGCCTGCTGATCGATGGACAGCCGGTGGTGCAGAACGACGGTGTCCACAGCTATGTCGAACTGACGGCCAACGTGACGCTGACTGCGGGCGCGCACGATATCGAGGTTCAGTTCTTCCAGAGTAGCGGCAACAGCCGGCTTACCCTGCAATGGAGCGGTCCGTCCTTTCCAAAGCAGGCCGTGCAGGCGAGGGACCTGTTGCAGCGCATCGCCGGCACCACGCCGCAGAATGCCGCGCCGACGGCGCTCGACGATGTGGCTGCTACCTCCGAGGGACAGGCTGTGTCGATCGATGTGCTGGCCAACGACAGCGATCCCGACGGCGATGTCTTGAGCATCACCACACTGGGTCAGCCCGCCAACGGCAGCGTAAGCATCGTCGCCGGTAAGGTGAACTACAGTCCGGCGGCGGGTTTCTCCGGCACGGATGGCTTCAGCTACACCATCAGCGACGGACAGGGACATTCGGCCAGCGCGAACGTGCAGGTCACGGTCACCGCCTCGCCGTCCGGTCCGGTCGACGTGGTGTTGCAGGAAGGCTTGAACGGCTACCAGGGTAGCGCGGATACCTGGATCAGCGTATTCCACAAAACGAATAATTTTGGTGGCATCGCCGATATCAAGGACAAGGACGGCTGGTACAACATGCTCGTGCGCTTCCCGGTATTCCAATCCGAGGGCGGTCCGGTTCCGGATGGCGCGACCATCGAATCGGCCACCTTGAGCCTGTACAAGACCTCCTCCTATGATCATGTATACACCGCAACGCGGATACTGAAGGCCTGGCAGGAGACGACTGTCAGCTGGAACAACCGGCTGCCGGGCACGGCCTGGAGCGTAGCCGGCGTGGCGGGTGTTGGTACCGATATCGCCGCGACTGCCGATGGGCAGGGTGGGGTAGGTTTTTCCCCGCAATGGCTGAACATCGATGTCACCAACGGCGTGCAGGCGATGAGCAGTGGCGCGGTAAATCAGGGCTGGTTGATCGATGGCGTCAGCGGCAATAACAATATCAAGCATTTCAACAGCCGCGAGGTTGCGAACGCGGGCCTGAGGCCCAAGCTGAGTATCCGCTACACCACGGGTGGCGGGACGCCGCCGAGCAACGCCGCGCCGGTGGCGAACGCGGATTCGGTCAGCACGCCAAAGGATCAGGCCGTGTCGATCGACGTGTTGGCCAATGACACGGATCCCGATGGCGATGCGTTGACGCTGGTATCGGTTACACAGCCCGCCAACGGCAGCGTAAGCATCGTCGCCGGCAAGGTGAACTACAGTCCGGCGGCGGGTTTCTCCGGCAC
>JALULB010000044.1 GCA_027041035.1 Sedimenticola sp.
CTGCCTCCACCTACTGGATCGCCCGCCTGCTGAAGCTGGTCGATACGCCGCACTTCGCGATGGCGAACCTGCTTGCCGGTGAACGGCTCGCGCCGGAGTTTATTCAACACGCTTGCGTGCCCGACAGGCTGGCGCCGGCGATACAACGTTTTCTCGACGACACCGAACTGCGCGCGCGGATTGCCGCGCGCTATACCGAGGTCCATCGGCAAATGAAGCAGGATGCCGATCGACGCGCCGCCGCGACGGTCGTCGAACTGCTGGAGCGGCGCGCATGCGTATCCTGATCTGTGGCGTCGACGAGGTCGGACGCGGTCCCTTGGCCGGACCGGTGGTCACCGCCGCGGTCATACTCGACCCGGCACGGCCGATAGCCGGCCTGATGGATTCGAAGAAACTCAGCGAGAAGCGTCGCGAGGTGCTCGCCGCGATGATCCGCGAGCAGGCGCTCTGCTGGGCCTTGGGCCGCGCCGAGGTCGAAGAGATCGACCAACTGAACATCCATCATGCGACCCTGTTGGCGATGACCCGCGCCGTCGACACCCTGCCGCGTCGGCCGGACCGGGTGCTCGTCGACGGCAGGTTCTGCCCGCCCCTCGACATGCCGGCACGGGCCATCGTCGGTGGCGATGGGATCGAACCGGCGATCAGCGCCGCGTCGATCGTCGCCAAGGTCGCTCGCGACCGCGAGATGCTGGAGCTCGATCGACAATGGCCTGGCTATGGTCTGGCCCGCCACAAGGGCTATCCGACACGCATGCATGTCGAGGCCTTGGCCGCGCTGGGTGTGACGCCGATACACCGGCGTTCCTATGCGCCGGTTCGACGCCTGATATAGCCTCCGCCAGTCAAACGTCGGATTCTGGCGTGCGCGCCATTTCGTTCTTGGCAAGGCGCGAGGAGGCCGTGGGACCCTCTCCCACAACGGCGAGCAACGCCGCCAAGGGTGGAAGGGCGCGTGCGATAGTTCCGAGGTTTGGCTGGCGGAGGCTATAGATGCCGGCGCTTTGGCTAAAATCCCGCCGGGCTGTTAAAATCCGGTCTTTGCCATTTCCCCAGGGGTTCCCGATGTATCGCGGCAGTCTGATTGCGCTGGTCACGCCGATGCGTGAAGACAATTCACTGGATTTCGAGACACTCGAAAAGCTCATCGACTGGCATGTGGAGCAGGGCAGCGACGGCATCGTCATCGTGGGCACCACCGGGGAATCCGCGACGCTGGACGAGGAAGACCACTGCCACGTGCTCCGCGCCGCCGTCGACATGCTGGCCGGGCGGCTGCCGCTGATCGCCGGAACGGGCGCGAACGCCACCGATGAAGCTGTGCGTCTGACGCGTTGCGCGAAGGATGCCGGCGCCGATGCCTGCCTGCTGGTGACGCCGTACTACAACAAGCCTACCCAGGAAGGGCTGTACCGGCATTTCCGGCATATCGCCGAGGCCGTCGACATCCCTCAGATTCTCTACAATGTTCCGGGCCGAACGGCCTGCGACATGCTGCCAGATACGATCGCGCGGCTTGCGAAAGTCGAGCACATCATTGGCGTCAAGGAGGCCACTGGAGATGTGAGCCGCATCGTGCGTATCCGCCAGCTGTGTGGCGACGACTTCGCGATCTATACCGGCGACGATGCCACGGCCCGCGCGGCGATGCTGCTCGGTGGAGACGGCGTCATCACGGTAACCGGCAATGTCGCGCCGAAAGCGATGCACGAGATGTGCATGGCGGCGATTGCCGGCGACGCGCGGCGCGCCGCCGAACTCGATGCACCGTTGACGGATCTGCACGAGGCCCTGTTCGTCGAGGCCAACCCCATCCCGGTGAAATGGGCGCTCGCCGAGATGGGACGAATCGGCACCGGCATACGCCTGCCGATGACCTGGCTCTCGGAATCGGCGCGGCCCGAAGTCCGCGCGGCGATGCTGGCCGCGGGCCTGCTATGACCCTCTTTCTCGCTGGAAAACACGGAACATGACTCGAATGCTGAAACAGATCCTCCTCGTGCCGCTGCTGGCCGGTGTATTGGCCGCTTGCTCGTTCAACATGGACAACGTTCTGCCCGATCGCAAGGTAGCCTACAAACGGGAGACCCAGGCGCAAAATCAGCTCGAATTGCCACCGGACATGAGCCAGACCCGCTTCCAGGACAAACTGGTCATCCCGAACGGCGGCTCGTTGCGCTATTCGGAGTATCAGAAAGACAAGGATCAGACGCATCGGAGTGGCAAGAGCAAGGTATTACCGAAGGTTCGGAACATCCATATCGAGCGGGATGGCAACAGACGCTGGCTGGTCATCGACTCACCGCCGGACGAGGTCTGGCCGAAGGTCGTGCAGTTCTGGCAGGAGAACGGCATCCTGCTGCAGGAGCAAGACCCCAGCGTCGGCGTGATGCGTACCGGCTGGCTGGAGAATCGTGCCAACATCCGATCCGACTTCATTACCAACACGGTGCGCAAGGTCTTTGATGGCGCATATTCGACGAGCAGTCGCGACCAGTATCGGGTGCGTATCGAGGAAGGCAGGCAGCCCGGCACGACCGAGCTCTTTCTGACCCATTTCGGGATGCAGGAGAAGTTTGCCAAGAGTCCCGCCGGCGAGGATGAGCAGGAGGTCTGGGTGCCGCGACCGTCCGACCCCGATCTGGAAGCCGAGATGCTGCGCCGCCTGATGGTGTTTCTCGGTGCTAGCGACGAACAGGCCGAGCGCATGCTCGCGAAGAAGCAGACGCAGCGCGCCCAGCGCTCACAGCTGTTGCGCACCAATGATCGGGTGGCGCTGGACATCGATGCCGATTTCGACGAGGCCTGGCGGATCACCGGGCTGGCGCTGGACAGCGTCGGCTTCGCCGTGGAGGATCGTGATCGCGACAACGCCGTCTACTACGTGCGTTACCAGGATCCCGACGCGCAACCGGAGAAGAAAGGCTTCTTCAGCAAGCTCAAGTTCTGGGGTGACGATGACAAGGCGAAGGAGAACCCACTGTATCAGGTCAAGCTGACGCCGGAGCAGGGCAAGGTACGCGCCATCGTGCTGGACGAGCAGGGCCGGCGTCTGAATACCCCGACGGCAAAGCGCATACTGTCGCTGCTGCACGAACAGATCCGCTGAGCGTCGCGCGCCGCCATGCTGCGCTTCATCTCGCTGGGCAGCGGCAGCCGGGGTAATGCAACCCTGATCGAGGCGGACGATACCCGTGTGTTGCTCGACTGCGGCTACAGCGCCAGGGAACTGACCGAGCGCCTGGCACGCGTCGGCGTCGATGCCGCCAGCCTCGATGCCATCCTGGTGACACACGAGCATGGCGATCATATTCGCGGCGTTGGCGCGTTGTCGCGACGTTTCCGCATTCCGGTGTGGATGACTCGCGGCACCTCGCTGGCCGGTGATTGTGGCGAGCTTACCGACCTGACGCTGTTTCATTCCGATAGCGAGCCATTTGCGATAGGCGCCCTGAATGTTCACCCCGTCGCGGTGCCGCATGACGCTCGTGAACCCTGCCAATACGTGTTTTCCAGCAAGGGTCTGCGCCTCGGCATCCTCACCGATACCGGCTGTATCACGCCGCATATCGCGCATGCCTACCAGCGTCTCGACGCATTGCTTCTCGAATGCAACCACGACCTCCGCATGCTGGCCGAAGGCCCTTACCCGCCATCGCTGCAACGGCGTGTCGGCGGCGACCATGGCCACTTGAACAACCGCCAGGCCGCTGCCTTGCTCGAACAGATGGACAGGGATCGCCTGCAACACCTGGTCGTCGGGCACATCAGCGAGAAGAACAATCACCACAGTATCGCCAGCGACACCCTGCTTGGCGTGGATGCCGACCTCGAAAACCGCTTGACGCTACTCCGTCAGGATCGCGCCAGCGAGTGGTTCGAAGTCACGGCGGAGGCGGAGATAGAAGCCTGATCGATTTCGCGTCGGCGGCTTTTCCGGGAAGGTAGGCTTCAAGCCTGTCGATCGACTCGGCTTGAAGCTTTCGATACAGGGCCATGGCGTCACGCTCATGTTCAAGGTGGGATTCGATATTGCCGGATGTCAGACGGATGCCCACCGTTCGCGAGTCTTGTTCGGGGCAGGAGGCACCGAGCAACTGCCTCAGCATGAGATCACCGTACTTGGCCTTGTAGTGCGCGGGCTCCCAGAACCAATACAGCGTACGTTTGCTATTCCTTTCAACCGGTAGGCTCTCCTGCGTGTAGTCGTTGAAGACAGCGAAATCCCACAGATCGACACCGTGCTCGTTCGCCAAGCGCTGCAACTGGTATTTCCATTGTTCAAATTCCGGCCAGCGCCCGGAGAGGGCGATCAGCGCCAAATAGTTGGCATGGTAGGGATTGATGAAAAGCGTTACCTTTGTATCGTTTTTTTTCAGGTATTCCAGCGTTCGCCTGACTGTCTCGAACTCGTGAGACCATTGCCGGCCATTGCCGAACAGGGAGAGATCGTTGCGCGCAAAAATTTTTGCCAACTCCCGGTTCTTCTGCCGAAATAGAACGTTCTGTCCCTCCAGTGCGACGGCGTCGATATAATCACGTGCCGGATTGAAGCCATCTCTTCGTCGTGTCGATGCGTTGGCGTTGCCCTGGGAGAGTAGCGTGTATGCGCTGTCATTCAGCGCATCGATGGAAAACAGCGTGGTAGCGTACTTCTTGAACCTGTTCCAAGGGAGTTTTTCATTGACTTGGCCACTCGCGGTTACGGCAAGACTTTTTTCATAGTCATGGGTGGAACGCGGCCAGGATGTCCAGTCATTCTGCTCCGGGCGTCGATCGAGAAAATCCATGAAATCCAGTCCCCAGAATATCTGCTTGTCGCCTTTTGGACCCACGGCCATGGCGTGTTGCAGCATTCTCGCCTGCATAAAGATGTCGGCGCCGGGTATGCCCATATTGAACACAGGCTGATCTGCTTGCTTCCAACAGGCGTTGAGCGGATCTAGACCCAGTTCCGGTCGGGAATTACCGCCGATCACGGTTCTGGGAGAAAACCGACTGACCATGAAGGGTTTGGAGAGGCGGATATGCTTTCCCGCGGTTGGCTTCAGCGCATTAAAGCCTTTAACCCTGGGCGCGCCGAAAAGATCGTAAGGATCAACAAAATAATTGAAGCTGGCCGCGACCAGCAGCACGCCAACAAATGTGGCCAGTGATAGCCGAACGAAACGTCGGAAATCCAGTTCGGGCGTATCCATCAGAATTGAAAGTAAAGAAATTCGGAAACACTGCTGAGCGCCAGTACGCCAAGCGCCGCGATCACGCCAGTTGCCACAGCCCATTTGGCTGTGGGCGCCCAGCGCATTGCCGATGAGAGCCGGCCCATGCTTATCTGATATCGCTCGTTGCTCGGGTAGGGTTCGAGCG
>JALULB010000045.1 GCA_027041035.1 Sedimenticola sp.
GCTTGTCCAGGCCTTCGCGAATCGCCGGCACGGCAGCGGCGGAAGCTTCATTGTTGACCGTGATGCGCACCAGCTCCGAGCCAGCCCTGGCCAGCGTGGCTACCTGTTCGACAGTCGTGGCGACATCGGCGGTATCAGTATTCGTCATCGACTGCACGACGATCGGGCTGTCACCACCGAGCATCACGTTACCGACACGCACCCGGTGGGTGCGATGACGCTTGATCGGGGTTGTGGACATGAGACCTGCCTGCTACGAAACAAAGCCGGGAGCATATACCCGCGAAGCCAGATTTTCCAGCGTTGGCCCGACCGAACCAGACAAGAAAAAACCCGGACAAGCCGGGTTTTTTCCCTGCATGGCCAAAACGGCTTATTTCAGCTTGGTGATGCCCAGCATCTTCAGGATGTACTTCTCGTAGATGGGCTCGGAGGTACCTTTCTTCATCTTGCGAATGAAGTACTTCTCGAAGGCGATCTTCGCCATATGCACCCATTTGCCTTTCTTGAACCAGGCGACGTTGCGCGGCGGAATCTGCGGCAAGGCAACGAAAGCCGCGCCGGTATCGCCCATGTCGGCGAGACAGATCGCATTCCAGGTGGCATAGGTCTTGGGCTCGCGACCAGCCAGTTCATCGGCGATGTTGTGCACAATAGCGGTCACCATCGACTCGATCATGTAACCGGTCTTCGGCGCGCCGGTCGGCACGGCGGTCGCTTCCACCGGCGGGATGGCGATACACACGCCGGCCGCGTAGATATACGGGTATTTCGGGTTGCGTTGATGCTCGTCGACGAACACGAAACCGCGCGGATTACACAACTCCTCGACATTCATCACCGCTTCCACACCCTTGAACGCCGGCAGCATCATGGAGTATTTGAATTCCAGCTCGTGATCCTTGATCTTATTGCCCGAATCGTCGTATTCCTCGATGAACATCTTGCCGGCTTCGACCTTGGTCACCTTGGCGTTGGTGATCCAGTTCATGTGGTGATTGCGCAGCTCGGATTCCAGCATGCCCTTGGAATCACCGACGCCGCCGAGGCCGAGATGGCCGATATAGGGTTCGGAGGTCACATAGGTCATCGGTACGCGATCACGTATCTTGCGCTTGCGCAGGTCGGCATCCATGATGAAGGCAAACTCGTAGGCCGGGCCAAAACAACTGGCGAACGGCATCGCGCCGACGATCACATGGCCGGGATCTTCGAGCAATTGCTGATAGGCGGTATACGCGCTCTCGGCGTGGTCGATGGTACATACCGAGTGGGTGTGCCCGCCGTTCGGGCCCGCGCCCTCGATCTCTTCGAACGCCAGCCGCGGACCCGTTGCAATCACCAAGTAGTCGAAGGAGATGCTGTCGCCGCCTTCGAGCGTCAGCGTCTTGCCATCCGCGTCGATCTTGTCACAGCGCTTGGCGATGAACTCGATACCCTTCGCCTCCAGGTGCTTGCGAATATCGAAGGTGATGCTGGCGCGATCACGCCAGCCTACCGCAACCCAGGGGTTGGAGGGTACGAACTGGAAGTACTCGCGTTCGTTGACAACGGTGACCTTGTGTTCGCTACCCAGTTCCGCGCGTAATTCGTATGCCGCCGGCATGCCGCCGGTACCAGCCCCCAGTACTACAATATGAGCCATCTGCCATCTCCAGTTTGAGTCATTGATGTGGTTCACCAATATCTCCGCCAGCGCCGATCGTCGTTAGCGCTCGGTTATGAGGTTTAGGGGGAGATATGGAATAAGGTTTCGCGTCCGGGCCACAATACGGCCCGGACGGCGATCGATTCTTATACGCCAAAGATACCCTTGCAAATTGTAAAAATAAAGTAAGTTAATAAGTCTTAATAAGAACAGTTTATTTTTATATTTGAATATAATTATCAGCATGATCGAAATCGGAGACTCATCCGATTGCCGTTCGAGTCAATGAAAGTCACGCGATGGTGCCTCCAGCCCGCCCAACAGGGCCGAGAGATCACTCGCCCGCGCGACGATCAGGTGCGTGACGCCGCTCTCGCGCTGTAGCCGGCCGCTGACGGCCAGCAAGGAGGCGCCCAGTATCGCCGCACGCCAGCGCTCCAGCACCCGCGACCAGATGACCAGGTTGATATAGCCGGTTTCGTCCTCCAGGGTCATGAATACCACCTTGCCGGCGGAACCCGGACGCTGGCGGTTGATCACCAGGCCGGCGACGCGCGCATGGGCATTATCGGGCAGCTCGGCGAGCGCGGCGGCGCTATGCAGACGGCGCCGCTCCAGCTCCGGACGCAGCAGCGCCAGCGGATGGCCACGCAGGCTCAAGCCGGTACTGGCGTAGTCGGCGATCAGCTCGTTGCCCGGCTCGGGCGTCGGCAGCAGCGCGACACCCTCCTCCCGGCCCTGGCCGTCGAACAACGGCGGTTGTTTCTCGGCACCGGCCACTTGCCAGTGACTCTGGTAGCGGTTGCCGGCCAGCCCGCGCAGGGCGTCGGCGGCGGCCAGCGCGCGCAGGTCGCGGCGATCCAGCCCGCCGCGCCGTTGCAGATCATCACTATCACGAAAGGCCCGTTGACGACGCGCCGCCAGCAGGCGTTCCGCGCCCTTGCGCGACAGACCCTTGACACGCAACAGGCCGAGACGCAGCGCCGGCTCGCCCCGGGCGTCCCGCTCCAGTGCGCAGGGCCAATCGCTGTAACGCACATCCACCGGCCGCACCTCGACGCCGCCGCGCCGGGCTTCGGCAACCAGTTGCGCCGGCGCATAGAAGCCCATCGGCAGGCTGTTCAGCATCGCGGCGAAGAAGGCCGCCGGCTCATGGCATTTCAGCCACGCCGAGACATACACCAGCAGGGCAAAGCTGGCGGCATGGGATTCGGGAAAACCGTAGTCGCCAAAGCCCAGGATCTGCTGATAGATACGCCGGGCGAATTCACGCGGGTAACCGCGTTGGCACATGCCGTCGATCAGGCGCCGCTCGAAGCCTTCCAATCCGCCGCGCCGCCGCCAGGCCGCCATCGAGCGGCGCACCTGGTCGGCCTCGCCGGCGCTGAAGCCGGCGGCGACCATCGCGACCTTCATCACCTGCTCCTGAAAGATCGGCACACCGAGCGTGCGCCCGAGCACCTCGCGCACCTCGTCCGACGGATAGCTCACCGGCTCCAGCCCCTGACGGCGGCGCAGATAGGGATGCACCATGTCACCCTGAATCGGCCCGGGGCGCACGATCGCGACCTCGATGACCAGATCATAGAAACAGGCCGGCTTCAGACGCGGCAGCATCGCCATCTGGGCGCGCGATTCGATCTGGAACACGCCAATGGTCTCGGCGCGCTGGATCATGCGATACAGCGCCGGATCCTCCGCCGGGATCGTCGCCATCGTCAGGCGCACGCCGCGAAACGCCTCGATCAGTTCGAAGCCGCGGCGAATCGCGCTGAGCATGCCCAATGCCAGCACATCGATCTTCAACAGGCCGAGCGCTTCCAGATCGTCCTTGTCCCACTGGATGACACTGCGCCCCGCCATCGCGGCGTTCTCTATCGGTACCAGTTCATGCAGCGGCCCGCGCGAGATGACGAAGCCGCCGACATGTTGGGAAAGATGGCGCGGCATGCCGAGCAATTGCGGCAGCAGATCCAGCAAGCGCGCCAGCCTGGGGTTCTCCACGTCAAAACCCGCTTCACGCAGGCGCTCTGGCAAGACACCCGGGCTGTCCCACCAGGCGATATTGGCGCTCAATCGATCGAGTTGATCCCGCGCCAGCCCCAGCACCTGGCCGAGATCACGCAGCGCCGAGCGCCGCCGGTAGGTGATCACCGAGGCCGCCAGCGCGGCGCGCTCGCGGCCATACTTCCGATACAGGTACTGGATCACCTCCTCGCGGCGCTGATGCTCGAAATCGACATCGATGTCCGGCGGCTCGTTGCGTTCACGCGACAGAAAACGTTCGAACAACATCTCCATGCGCGCCGGATCGACCTCGGTGATACCCAGACAGAAACACACCGCCGAGTTCGCCGCCGAGCCACGCCCCTGGCACAGGATGCCGCGCTCGCGGGCAAACCGGACCAGATCATGCACGGTAAGGAAATAGGGCTCGTAGCCGAGTTCGGCGATCAATCCGAGTTCCCGATCGACGCGTTCGCCGACCCCGGCGGGCACGCCATCCGGCCAGCGCCAGCGCATGCCCTCTTCCACCAGGCGACGCAGCCAGCCGCTGGGCGTGTGCCCGGCGGGCACCAGTTCCGCCGGGTACTCGTAACGCAGCTCGTCCAGCGAGAAGTCACAACGCGCCGCCACCTCCAGCGTTTCGGCCAGCCACTCGGCGGGGTACAGACGACGCAGTTCGGACAGCGGACGCGGACAGCATTCGGCATTCGCCCGCACGGCAAGGCCCGCCTGCTCGATGGGCAGGCCGAGACGGATGCAGTGCAACACGTCCAGCAGCGGCTTGCGCGCGCGCCTGTGCATCAGCACCCGACCGACGGCGACGACCGGCAGATCCCAGCGGGCGGCATACGTCCGCGCGCGCTCCCGGCGCGCCGCATCATGGCCATCGCGACGCAGATCCACCGCCAGCCACAGGCGCCCGGGAAACAGCTTGCGCAGCGCGGTGGCCAGCGCTGCGTCGGCGTCATCCTCCAACAGCCACAGCAGCAGGCAATCGTCCAGACAGGCGAGATCCTCCCGCCCAAGCCGATACCCGCCCTTCGGCGCGCGTCGCCTGGCCCGCGTGATCAAGCTGGACAGTCGCGCATAGCCACGCCGGTTGCTCGCCAACACCACGACCACGCCGCCATCGCGCAGCTTCACCAGGCTGCCGATCAACAGCTTCAAGTCCTGTTGGCGAGCGGCGACATGCGCCTTCACCACACCCGCCAACGAGCACTCATCGGTCAGCGCCAGCGCGTGGTAACCCAGTCGCGCCGCGCGTTCGACCAACTCGTCCGGATGCGAGGCACCGTGCAAAAAACTGTAGCAGGACTGGCAGCATAATTCGGCATATCCGGTTTCCGACATTGCTCCACCCATATACTGTATATATCAACAGTATATCAGAATCATCCGGCACCTTGACCTGTATCAACCCCGCCACCCCGTATCAGGAATAGAGTAGAACTATCGAAGGATAAGGGTGCGCGGATGCTCGACGAAAAACACATCGAACAACAACTCAAGCAGGAACTCGTCGAACTGAAGGCGCGCGCGCGGCGTATCGAGGCGCATCGACATGGCGAGGAAGAGGCCCCCAAGGACTGGGAGGAACTCGCGACGCATCGCGAGAACGACGAGGTTATCGACGCGCTGGACGACATCACCCGCGACAGGATGAGCGCTATCGAGCACGCCTTGGCGCGCATTGCCGAAGGCAGTTGGCGATACTGCCGCGTGTGCGGGGAAGCGATAGAAGAAGAACGGCTGCGCGCGATTCCAACGCTGGATACCTGTATCGCCTGCGCGAGCAAGTTGGAACAGGCCTGACGCATATCCGCCCACTTGAGCGGATGTCGAAAAACCACGTTTTTCAGCATCCCGCCAATCCATTCGATCGAAACAAGGTAACTATTCAACGAGTAGTTCATAGATTTAGGTAACTGTTCGGATTGCTCCTGAAGTGCATCGGATCAAGGCAATTGCGAAACCGTTACAGGGATGTGATTTATTGGGCGGTGCAAGAGCCATTGCCGGTTTAAAAGCGAAAATGACCATTTGTGAACGCAGATAGGGCGTATTTCGGGAGTGAGCTGAATCGTTACGAAACAACAAGCAAATCCAAGAGGACTATCCATGATCCATGAAGTAGAAGGCGACATCCTGCTCAGCAAGGCCCAGGCGATCGCTCACGGTGTCGCGCCAATGGACCCGATGAATCAGGGCTTGGCGAAGGCGCTGCACGAGAAATATCCATCGATGCACAAGGATTTCCACCACTGGTGTCACCAGAAAAGGCCAAAGCCCGGCGAAGCCTGGATGTGGGGTGGCCCCGGCGGTGTGCGCGTCATCAACCTGCTGACCCAGGACGGCGGCTACGAGCACGGCGCAAAACCCGGCAAGGCGAGTACCGGCGACGTCAACCATGCGCTGCGCGCGCTGAAGAAGATCATCGAGAAAGAGAATATCGAATCGCTGGCCCTGCCCCGGCTGGCCACGGGTGTCGGCGGCCTGGACTGGGGGGAGGTCTACCCACTGATCGAAACCCAGCTGGGCGACGTGGATATCCCGATCTACCTGTATACCCTCTATCATCCGGGTCAGCAGGCCAAGGAGTCCTGAAGCAATAATCGTAGCCAGACAAACATTGGAATCATCGCGCACATGCCTGAGTCCAATGTTTGTCTGGCGATACCCCTCACATCCGTCACAATCCGCTACACTTGTTCACAAAGCCATGCGTGGAGGCCGGCTTCGTGAGCCAGGATATGAACAACCCGACAGCGCGGAAACGCCGCCGGCGGCGTGGCCGCCGCGTCGACAGCGAGGCCTTGCACGCAATCCGTGAACTGCTGGGCGACGCACCGCGCGAACGCGACCAACTACTGGAACATCTGCACCGCATCCAGGATCATCACGGCTGCCTGCCGGCGGCATCGCTGGTCGCCCTCGCCGACGAAATGCGCCTCGCGCCGGTGGAGGTCTTCGAGGTCGCCAGTTTCTATCATCATTTCGATCCCCGCACCGACCCGGACGAGGAGCCGGCGCCCCGGCCTGGCGTGCGCATCTGCGACGCCATCGGCTGCCAGATGCACGGCGCAAACCTCTTGATCGACGCCCTGACCCGGACGCTGGGAGAACGCCTCGACATCCAGCGCGTCCCCTGTGTCGGTCAATGCGCCCGGGCGCCGGTCGCGGTACTCGGCACGCGGGTGATCGGCCACGCCGATGTCGCGGCGGTCGAAAGCGCGCTCACCGATGGGAACAACGAGGCGCGTCCGCCTCCAGACGCCATCGATTACCGCCGCGCACTCGACGGCGGCGGTTATGCCCTGCTGCGCGACTGCCTCGCCGGCGGGCATGCTCGCCAACGGATCATCGACATCATCGATCAGGCGGGCCTGCGCGGCCTTGGCGGCGCCGGCTTTCCGACCGCGCGTAAATGGCGCATTCTGCGTGACCAGCCCGGCCCGCGCGTGCTGGTGGTGAATGCCGACGAAGGCGAGCCCGGCACCTTCAAGGACCGTCATTGCCTGGAGCACGACCCGCACCGCTTTCTCGAAGGCGCACTGATCGCCGCGTGGGTCATCGAGGCCGACAGCCTCTACATCTACCTGCGTGACGAGTACGCCAGCGCCCGCATCCTGCTGGAGCGGGAGCTGAAGGCGCTGCGAGACGATCCACCGGCAAGCTTGCCGACCATCCAACTGAGGCGCGGCGCCGGCGCTTATATCTGCGGCGAGGAATCCGCCCTGCTGGAATCCATCGAGGGCAAACGCGGCATGCCGCGCCAGCGGCCACCCTACGTCGCCGAGGTCGGCCTGTTCGGCAGGCCGACGCTGGTGCAGAATCTCGAAACCCTGTATCGCATCCGCGAGATCGTCGACAACGGCGCCGACTGGTATCACGCCCAGGGGCGCCGTGGACGCCACGGCGCGCGCGCTTTCTCGGTCAGCGGTCGGGTCAGAAAGCCCGGTGTGTATCTCGCCCCGGTCGGCATCAGCGCGCGCGAGCTGATCGACGAATACTGTGGCGGCATGGCCGACGGGCACCGGCTGTACGGCTATTTTCCCGGCGGCGCCTCCGGCGGCATGCTGCCCGCCTCGCTCGCCGATCTGCCGCTGGATTTCGACACCCTGCGGGAATACGGCTGCTTCATCGGCTCGGCCGCCGTCATCGTCTTCTCGCAACAGGATTCCGCCCGCGAGCTGGCGCTGAACGCAATGCGCTTCTTCGCCGCCGAGTCCTGCGGCCAATGCACCCCGTGCCGCGTCGGCACGACAAAGGCGGCTGGCCTGATGGCCGAGGCCGACTGGGATATCCCACGCCTGAAGGATCTCGCCAGCGTGATGGAGGATGCCTCCATCTGCGGTCTCGGTCAGGCCGCGCCAAATCCGCTGCGCTGCGTGCTGCGTTACTTTCCCGGGGAGTTCGACGGATGAATACCACGCATGCCATTGGCTTCCAACTCGACGACCGGGAGATCGACGCCCGTCCCGGTGAAAGCATTCTTCAGGTCGCGTCGAGGCATGGCATCGAGCTCCCGTGTCTGTGTTACCAACCCGGCTATCGCGCCGACGGCAACTGCCGCGCCTGCGTCGTCGAGATCGAGGGCGAACGCGCATTGGCGCCCTCCTGCCGCCGCCAGCCGACGCCCGGCATGCATGTCGACACGCGTGGCGCGCGCGCCCGGAAGGCGCGCGCGCTGGTGATCCAACTGCTCGCCGCCGACCGCGCGAAGACAGCCGTCGACAACGAAAACGACGCACTGAACCATTGGCTGAGCAGACTCGGACTCGATGCCGATCGCTTTGCCGGGCGACGACAGCCAGCGCGGCGCGACACCAGCCACCCGGCCATCACGGTCGACCTGTCGCAATGCATCCAGTGCGGTCGCTGCGTGCGCGCCTGCCGCGAGGAACAGGTCAACGACGTGATCGGCTACGCCTATCGCGGCGCGCGATCCCGCATTGTCTTCGACCTGGACGACCCGCTCGGCGACAGCAGTTGCGTGGCCTGCGGAGAATGCGTGCGAGCCTGCCCGACAGGGGCGCTCGCGGCGGCGCGTGGCGCTTCCGAAAGCGACACCCGAACCGAAAGCATCTGCCCGTATTGCGGCGTCGGCTGTCTGCTGAGTTATCGCGCGCGGGATGGGCGCATCGTCGCGGTCGAGGGTCGCGACGGTCCGGCGAATCATGGCCGCCTGTGCGTAAAGGGACGTTTTGGCTTCGACTACGTGCACCATGCGCAGCGGCTCACCCACCCCCTGATCCGGCGTGACGACGTCGCCAAGCTCCACGAACCGCTCACCCAGGCGGACATCCCCCGGGTTTTCCGCGAAACCACCTGGGACGAGGCGCTGGAGGTTGCCGCCACGGGCCTGCGGCGCATCCGCGACACCCGGGGTTCGGCCGCGCTGGCGGGTTACGGCTCGGCAAAAGGCAGCAACGAAGAGGCCTACCTGTTCCAGAAACTGGTGCGCACCGGCTTCGGCACGAACAATGTCGATCATTGCACCCGGCTGTGCCACGCGTCGTCGGTCACCGCGTTGCTCGAAGGCATAGGCTCCAGCGCGGTGACCAATCAGGTCGAGGACGTGGAGAACGCCGAGGTCATCATCGTCATCGGCGCGAAGCCGACATCCAATCACCCGGTCGCCGCCACCTTCATGAAGAACGCTGCGAAACGGGGCGCGACGCTGATCCTGCTGGATCCCTATCGCTCGGATCTGGCGCGCCACGCGGACTATTTCCTGCGTTTCCATCCGGATACCGATGTCGCCCTGCTGAACGCGATGATGCATTGCATCGTCGAAGAAGGGCTGCATGACCAGCAATTCATCGACGCCCGCACCGAGGGTTTCGAGGCGCTACGCGCCAATCTGCGCGACTACAGCCCGGAACGGGTCGCGCCGATCTGCGGCATCGCCGCCGATACCCTCCGCGCGGTGGCCCGGCGGTACGCGACGGCGCGCGCCGCGATGATCTTCTGGGGCATGGGCATCACCCAGCATATCCACGGCACCGACAACGCGCGCTGCCTGATCGCCCTGGCGCTGCTGACCGGCCAGATCGGCCGCGCCGGCGCCGGTCTGCATCCGCTGCGCGGGCAGAACAATGTGCAGGGGGCTTCCGACATGGGCCTGATTCCGATGGTCTTTCCCGGCTACCGGCCGGTGTCGGACGCCGATGCCCAGGCAGACTTCCGCGAACTGTGGGGCAGCGACCTGGATGCCAGGCCCGGCCTGACCGTCGTCGAGATCATGCAGGCCGCGCAACGCGGCCAGATACGCGGGATGTATATCGAAGGCGAGAACCCGGCGATGTCCGACCCGAATCTGAATCACACCCGCGCGGCACTGGCGAAGCTCGACCACCTGGTCGTGCAGGACATCTTCTTCACCGAAACCGCCAGCTACGCCGATGTGATTCTGCCGGCCTCAGCGTTCGCCGAGAAAACCGGCAGCTTCACGAACACCGACCGACGGGTACAGATCGGCCGCCAGGCGATCCAGCCGCCAGGGGATGCGCGTCAGGATCTGTGGATCATCCAGCAGATCGCCCGGCGTCTTGGCCTGGACTGGCATTACCCCGGTCCCGAGCAGGTCTTCGAAGAGCTTTGCCGGGCGGTGCCGGACATGGCCGGCATGAGCTGGGCGCGTCTGGAACGCGAGCACAGCCTGACCTACCCGCTGCGCCGACCGGGTGATTCCGGCCAGGCAACCTTGTTCACGCGGCGCTTCCCGACCGCCAGCGGTCGCGGCCGTTTCGTTCCGGCGCGCTACACCCACGCCGACGAACTGCCGGACGACGACTACCCGCTGGTGTTCACCACCGGACGCCAACTGGAGCACTGGCACACCGGCGCGATGAGCCGCCGCGCGCGTGTCCTCGACGCGCTCGAACCCGTGGCAGTGGTGAGCATCCATCCGGACGATCTGAAGGCGGCGGGTGGCGCCGACGGCAAGCCGCTATGCATTCGATCGCGGCGCGGCGAGATCGTCGCGCTGGCCCATCCCGACGACGGTATCCAGCGAGGCGTGCTGTTCATGGCCTTCTGCTACGCCGAGGCCGCCGCCAACCTGCTGACCAACGAAGCGTTGGATCCGGACGCAAAGATCCCGGAATTCAAGTATTGCGCGGTCAATATCCGCCCGCGAGACCGCGCATGAACGCCACCGACAGGGGACCATTGCTCAGCGCCGCCGGTCTCGACGCAACCGTCGCGGTTACCGCGATCGACGAGAACGGTCGGACGCGAAACGGCCACATCGCGGCGGAACGCCCGTTGACGCTGTACCTGGACAAACGCGAGATCGTCACGCTGATGACACTCGGCGTGCATCCCGAGTTGCTGGTACTCGGCTGGCTGCGCAACCAGCGACTGATCCCCTCGCTGGAGCACATCGCCCGGGTTCAGGTCGACTGGGAAACCGATGCGGCCGCCGTCACGACCCGTCACGGCGTCGACGGGCTGGACGAGCGGCTCGCGCATCGCACCGTCACCACCGGCTGCGGCCAGGGCACGGTGTTCGGTCGCCTGATGGATGAGCTCGATCAGATCCGGCTGGCGGCGCCGAACGTGCGTCAATCCACCCTACACGCGCTGCTGGACAACCTGTCCCGACACAACCAGGTGTACCGCAAGGCGGGAGCAGTGCATGGCTGCGCGCTGTGCGCGGGCAGCGGGATCGATCTGTTCATCGAGGATGTCGGCCGGCACAACGCGGTCGACGCGATCGCCGGGGAGATGTGGCTGCGGGACACGCCGGGACACGACAAGCTGTTCTACACCACCGGCCGGCTGACCTCGGAGATGGTCATCAAGGTTGCCCAGATGGGCATCCCGGTGTTGTTGTCCCGCTCGGGCATCACCGAGATGGGGCTGAGGCTGGGACGCCAGCTCGGCGTGACGCTGATCGCGCGCGCCAAGGGGCGCCACTTTCTGGTCTACAACGGCGCGCGGAACATCCTGTTCGACCGCGCGGACGCGGCATCACCTTATGTACTCCGCGAGGGTTCTTGACAGCAGGTCGCTGTCCAGCGGTTTAGTCATGAAGCGGTCCATGCCCACATCCAGGCAGGCCTGGCGCGTCTCGCTGGCGGAATCCACCGTCAGCGCGATGATCGGCATGCGTCGCGCATCGCCTTCCCCGGCGCGGAAACGACGCACGAACTCCAGGCCATCCATTACCGGCATGCGGATATCGACGAAGGCGAGATCGAACGTCTGTTCCCGCGTCAGGTCGAGCGCGACCTGGCCGTTCTCGGCCACCACCACCTCGCAGCCGCGCTGACTCAGCAAGGTATTCAACAAACGCGCGCTGATACGATCGTCCTCGGCGACAAGAATCCGGCGGCCGGCGCAGCGGTTCTCGCTTTCCTCTTGATCCTCGGACTCATCTGTCAAGCGCTCGCGCTCGGCGGCGATCTGGCTCAGCGCCTCGGCCAGCGCGACGACGGAAACCGGTTTGGTCAAGACATGCACGCCACTCTGTTCGACCTCGAAACGGCGGCGGCGCGCATAGCTGACGGCAACGATAGGCAGCCTGCCTTCGCAATGTCGATCGAGACGCTCGGCCAACGCGTAGATGTCCAGATCGGTGATCGCATCACAGACGATCGCGGCGTCGGCCTCGCAGTCCAGCACCTCGGCGAGGTTTCCACTGAGCGCTGAAAGTTGTATCAGGTGTACATCCACGCCCAGATCCAGACAGTATTGCAGCAGGTTCTCTCGGCTGGTGGCATTCGTTTCCATCAGCAGCACCTTGCGCAAACCCTGTACCCGGGCGACACGATTGATCAGGCGGGCCGGCGCTTCGGGCATCAACGGCAAGTGGACAGTGAAAACCGTGCCCTCGGGTTCGTTTCTGGCCACCTGGATGTCACCGCCCATCAGGCGCACCAGGTCTCGCGCGATGGTCGTGCCCAGACCCGTGCCACCATAGCGTCGCGTCGTCGAGCTATCCTCCTGCCAAAAACTGTCGAACACGTGCGGCAAAGACTCCTTGGCAATCCCGATACCCGTATCGGCCACCTGCAACATCAGCAGCGGCACGCCATCCTCATCCGTCTCCTGCCGGGCAATCACGTTGACCTCGCCCTGTTCGGTGAACTTGATGGCATTCCCTATCAGGTTGTACAACACCTGCTGAAGTCGCAGGCGATCGCCGATCACGCCGGCGGGCAGGGCGGTATCGACAGACAGCGTCAGTTCCAGCCCCTTCTCATAGGTCTGCGTGGAAAGCTCGCGGCATACCGAATGCAGCGTGGCTTCCAGGTCGTAGGGCGTGTGCTCCAGCTCGACCTTGTCCGCATCGATCTTGGAGAAATCGAGGATATCGCCGATCAGCGCACGCAGCATCTCCGCCGAGGCGATCACCGAGCCCGCGTACTCGCGCTGCTCGGCATTCAATGGTGTGTTTTCGAGCAACTGCATCATGCCCAACACGCCGGTAAGCGGGGTGCGGAACTCGTGCGTCATGGTCGCGAGAAAATTCGCCTTCGCCTCCGCGGCGGCCTCCGCCCGCTGCCGTGCGCGATGCAGTTTCTTCAGCAGACTGAGCTCATACATCGGCAACGCGATCAGCGACACCAGCAGGAACGCGGTCTCATACAGGGTGTCCGGATCCTCGCTGAGCGCGAACACGACGATCGAATAGGCAAACAGGCTGCCGAGAGACGCCGCGATCAGATACTCTCGTCCATAGCGGGTGCCGTAGGAAACGAAGATCCAGATATACAGCAGAAAGAAAGGGCCGTTGGCCGCCCCGGTGAACCAGATCGCCAGGGTCGACGCGCTGATGTCCAGCACCATCGTCAGGTAGCGTCGCCAGCGCCGCAAGGCGCGATCCCGCGCGACATGAATCAACACGGCGACGAAGACCACGAGATACACGCCGAACAGCGCCGCGATCACATCCAGGTCGACATGGAAGAAACCAGCGGCGCGACCTCCAAGGATATAGATCAGCGCGAACACCCAGATCGCGGAACGCGCCAGGCCGGACTGAAACTCGGGATGGGCGCGCAGCTCGGGGTCGATCAGACGATCAAGAAACTGGCTCATAAAATATATCCCTATTCTTCAAGTAACCGTCCAGCTCATCTCCGAAGTGCGTCACGTTGGGAGCGACAAAGCCGGAAACACCACGAAGAGTGATTTGCTAGAATAACATGCCATCCGGCCCGTCCCAGATTAAAGCAGAACATGAACGCCGATAAAAGACGCAAAATCTTCGAGCGCCTGCGCGAGGCCAATCCGCATCCCACCACCGAGCTGAACTTCGATTCGCCATTCGAATTGCTGATCGCGGTCATGCTCTCGGCCCAGGCCACGGACAAAAGCGTCAACAAGGCAACCCGGCGACTGTTCAAGATCGCCAACACCCCGGAAGCCCTGTTGAAACTCGGCGAAGACGGCGTGAAGCAGTACATCAGGACGATCGGGCTGTTCAACACCAAGGCGAAAAACATCATCAAAACCTGCCGGATTCTGATCGACAGGCACGCGGGCGAAGTGCCGCGTACCCGCGAGGAACTGGAAGCCCTGCCCGGCGTCGGACGAAAAACCGCCAATGTGGTACTGAATACCGCCTTTGGCGAACCCACGATGGCGGTGGACACGCATATCTTTCGCGTCGCCAACCGCACCCGTCTGGCGCCCGGCAATACCCCGCTGGCAGTGGAGAAGCGTCTGCTGAAGGTCATCCCGAAGGCATTTCTGCGCGATGCCCATCACTGGTTGATCCTGTTGGGAAGATACACCTGCGTCGCAAGAAAACCACGTTGCGGATCCTGCCTGATCGAGGATCTCTGCGAGTACCCCCGGAAAACCACCGAATAGAGGCAAACCCCCATGTATGGCAACGACCGCGACAGTGTACGCCGGGTCTTTTTTCAGGCGTGGAACGGACGTAACGGCAAGCGGCCCCTGGAACCGATCGAGCAGCTGATTGTCAGCATAGTAGAACAGCACCCTGAATATCAGGCCATGCTGGAGCAACCGGAGGACGCGATCAAAACCGATTACGGCGTGGAAAACGGCCAGACCAACCCTTTTCTGCACATGGGCATGCACATCAGTATCGCGGAACAACTGCAAACCGACACGCCCGGCGGCATCCGCGCGCTCTACCAGGAACTCGCGCGACAGAGTGGCGACCCGCATCAAGCGGAACACCGGATGATGGAATGCCTCGGCGAGGTGCTCTGGCAGGCGCAGCGAGACGCGGCGGAACCCGACCAGCAGGCTTATCTCCGCTGCCTGCGAAAACTGCTGAAATAAACCCTGCCCGTCCCGGGTCCTCCATGGCAACGACGATCCCCATGCGGGCGGCGTGCAAGCAGCAGCATCGGCGAGGCTAGGAGGCTGTCGGGTTTAACCGATCGTAGCGAGGGGAAGACCGGTTTGAGGCCTATTTTTCGATCTTTTGAGGAGAATAGCACCGCTATTTGACGAAAACTTTGCCAGGAGCAAAGTTTCACGCCAGCCCCGTAGGGGTGAGGCGCAGGGATGCGCCGAATAAAAAGATCGGGAAATAGGACCAAATCCGGCTTTCCCGCAGTAGATCAGCGTTAAACCCGACAGCCTCCTAGGAGGTTGTCCGAGAATAGAAGCCGTAGCGAGGGAAAGCTGATTTGAGCGGGATTTCTCCCTGATTTGAGGCGAATAGTTGCGCTATTTAACGAGAATCAGGGAGGAATCCAGCCAAATTCAGCTTTTCCGCAGTAGGCTCTCTATTCTCGGACAGCCTCCTAGTGGCCAAACCGGTAAAT
>JALULB010000046.1:0-3679 GCA_027041035.1 Sedimenticola sp.
CTCGTTTCCGCGCCTAGCCCACGGGCGCGAGGAACGGCCTCGAAAAACCGAAAACCCATGGGCGACGAGTATCGCTTTACCGGGCGGGCTTTCCAGCCCGTCCGGCGGAGGCGTGGTCAGATATAGCGGCGTCGCTTGAACGATACTGTCTGCTCGAAGTCCTTGATCGAGCTGACCTTGCGCAGGTTGGCCCAGGTTCCCTTGTAGTAGGGGATCACGTTGCGGTCGGTCCACTCGGTCACCACATCGCCGACATTGCCGTTGAAATAGCCGAACTGCATGAAGGTGTGGCTGCGGCGCATGTCCGGCTCCAGGTAGGCCATCGCGAAGGTGGAGCCGTAGTCGTTGTAGATCTCTACCACGTCACCGGACGCGATGCCCAACTCGTTGGCATCCTTTGGATTGATCTCGATCGGCGCCATCGGATAACGCTCGCGGCGGAAGGCCATGCGCTGGTCGTGATAGGCGGTCTGCCAGATATGGTTGGTGCGCCCGTTGTTGATCCAGAAACGGTACTTCTTGCGCTGCGCCATCACCGGCGCGGGAAGTCCGCTCCAGGGCGAGGGCAGGAAGTGTGCCTTGCCGTCCTGGGTGCCGAACTTGTTGTCGGTGTAGATCATCTCGGTGCCGATCAACTGGCCGTCCTTGTATTCCTTCACGGGTAGTTGCACGCCGTTGTTGCCCATCTTGCGCAGGCGTTCGTAGGTCACCAGGCCGCCGCTGCCGCCGCCCTGGCTGTCGATGCCCTCGGGTTTGCGGAAGCCGTCGTTGAAGGCATCCTCCTCGCTCTTCCAGTCGAAGCCCTCGAAGCGCTTCGCCATCGCCTGGTTACCCTCTTTCTGGTACATCGCCTTCAGCGTGTTGGCGACCTTCGCCGCGATCAGGCAGTCGGGCAACGCCTCGCCCGGCGGGTCCATGAAGCGCTCCGACAGGCGCATGCGCCGTTCGCCGTTCATCGAGGTCAGGTTCATCTCGCCGGGATGGGCGGCCGGCAGCATCATGTGCGAAGCCTGGGCGAACTTGGTGGGATAGAGGTCCACCACCGCGACATACAGCCCGCCGCGATTGCTCACCGCGTCATAGATCACGTCGGCCAGGTCCTCGACGCCGGCGCCCTTGTAGCGGGCCATGGCATCGCGCACGATGTTGGCGCGGCGATAGACGGCGGCACGGTAGTTTTGGGCGTTGAGGGTGGACTGGAAGGCGTTGCACGCCCACACCGTCAGCATCTTGCCGTTGCCCTTGATGATCTCCTGATCGATGTACGGCGCCGGACGGGGGCCGGGATAGGGCGGTCGCGCGTAGCCTTCCTGGTGCCCGCCGAGGCGTACCGTGCCGGTGCCGCGGCGTCCGACATTGTGGGTCGCCAGGGCGAGATCCAGTAGCGCGGACTGGATGCGGTAGTTGTCATTGCCCCAGATGATGCCCTTCTCATAGCCATGCATGGCGCGGGGGAGGTGGCCGGAGGCCTTGGGCTTGTAGGTCCACTCCGCCGCTTTCTCGATATCGGCGACGGGAACCCCGGTGATGCGGCTGCACTCCTCCAGCGACAGATGATTGGCCTTGCGCGCCTCCTCGAATCCGCTGGTGTGCTTGTCGATGAAGGCCTTGTCGATCCAGCCCTTGTCCACCACGTGGGTGAGCAGGCCATTGAACAGCGCGGTGTCCGTGCCGGGGGCGATCTGGAGATGCAACACGTTCTCCTTGCCGGCGGCATGCTCGGTCACCGCGATGGTCAGCGAACGGCGGGGATCGATGAAGATGACCCGCGCCTTGCCGACGCTCTCGCCCGGAAACCATTTTTTCTTCTTCTCCAGCGTGGCGCCCTGGAGGTTTGGCAGCGCGTGGGCGAGGAAGTAGTTGGTCTGTGTCTCGTAGGCGTTGGCGCCGATATAGACCAGGGTGTCGGCGAGTTCCGAGTCTTCGTAGCTGTTGTTCAGCTCGCCGACTCCCATGTCGCGCGTGGCGTGGCACTCGGAGTTGTAGGCGGGGCGGTTGTGGATACGCACCATCTGGGTTTTCAGCGCGCTGAACATCAGCTTGCCGGTGCCCCAGGTGTTCTCGAAACCGCCGCCGGCGCCACCGTGGTCGAAGGCATTGAACATGATCTGGTCCGCGCCGTCCCGGTCGAGGACGCGCTTCATCACGCCGGCGTAGACCGCCATTGCCTGGTCCCAGCTGGTGTCGACCCAGTCGTCGCCGGTGAACAGGCGCGGATAGTGGAGACGGTCGTTGGTCGGGCCATCCGGGGTGAACATCACCGAGGCCAGTTGGCCGCCGCGTGTCGAGGAGAGTCCCTGGTTCACCACGCACTGCTTGTCCGGCACGATCATGACGTTGTATTCGCGGCCATCGTGATCACGAACCTGGTTGACCATCGCCGGGGTCAGAATGGTGGCGAAGGCCGGCAACTGTCTGCGGAAATCCAGCCCCAGGGCGTTTTCATGGGGTGCGCGGCCGCCTTCTCGATTGTGCGGCCACTTGTAGACGTGATAGCCGCAGCCGACGATGCAGAAATGGCAGGCGAGCAGCGTCTTTTGCGCGTCGACCGGAGGCAGGGGGATTCTGTCTTTATGGCTCATGCTGGCTTATCTCCTCACAGGATGTTCGACTGGCGGCCATAGATCAGGCCGTCCACGCCGATCGCGCTGATGCTGTCGTCCTGGCTGTCGTAAGACAGGATGATGGACGGCAGATTCTCGGTCGCCTGGCCGGTGACCATCTGTCCTGTCTTCTCCGAGTCGAAGACGCTGAAATGGCACGGGCACTTGAAATCCCGGGTGTCGGGGTCGTAGAGCACCGGGCAGCCCATGTGGGTACACAGGGTGCTGTAGGCGACGATATCGTGCTCCGGTCCGACCCCGCCGGGCGTGGCGCGCCCCATGCGGATCAGCGCGCAGGGCGAGGATTCGTCGGGATAGTTGAAGCTCAGCGGACGGTTCACCGGCAGCGATGCCGCCTGCGTGATGACGCGACCGGGATAGGGCAGCGTCGCGCGTCCGATGTCCTCGCCGCCGGGTTTCGCCAGCACCTGGCCGGGGGTGACGGCGGACGCGCCGATGGCCAGGCCGCCGCCGCTCAGTTTCAGAAAACTTCTGCGTGTGAATCGACTCATGGAGCCTCCTTCATTGGTCGTTGGGTGTTGTCGCGGACAGGCATGACGCTTCGTCGTCGTGTTTCGAGAGCCTGTCTCCGCATTGCTGCTGCAACAATCGCGCCAGCGGCGAAAAGGCTTCTTCATCAAGCACTTGTATTTCGGCGGCAGTAGGCGGGTTACCTATTGGTAACCTTTTGCTCGTCGAGGAGGTTACCCAGGGGTAACCTATGCGGCGAAGCTTGCATTTGAGCGGGTGGCATGAAATAACAGCCTCCAAGACAACATGGCACAGGCTTCGATGAGCACAGGAGACGAGCAGCGCGGCTATTCAAGACGTCGCTTTCTGATCGGCGCGGCGGGCACGGCATTCGCCGTGGGTGCCGGCTTCGCGGCGGCCACGGCGCCGCTGCGCATCGGCCTGACGCCGGTGATACTGGATGACCGGACCACCTTCCTCGGGGACTGGCGAGACTGGTTGCGGCGACGCATGGGGCTGCCGGTGGTCTTCGTGCAACGGGCCAAGTATCGGGATATCACCGATCTGTTACTGAACGGCCATCTGGATGCCGCCTGGATCTGTGG
>JALULB010000046.1:3689-5313 GCA_027041035.1 Sedimenticola sp.
CTTCCTCGGGGACTGGCGAGATTTGTTGTGACGACGCGGCGGCCAGCGAGTTGTACACATGGAGTAGCGTCAGCAGCGTCAGATGTCTATACTGGTCCGGTTCGCCCGCATCGATGCCGCCTGGATCTGTGGTTATCCCTATGTGCTGCACCGGGACCGCCTGCGTCTGGTCGCGGTGCCCGAATACCGTGGCGCGCCACGCTATCGCTCATTGATCATCAGCGGATCGGGGCGCGTCGGCATCACCGCCTTCGAGGATTTGGCGGGACGCGTCTTCGCCTTTTCCGATCCGGATTCGAACTCGGGCTATCTCTATCCGAGTTACCGCTTGCGGCGTCTGGGCAGCGACCCGGGAGACTACTTTCGACGCGCCTTCTTCACCTGGAGCCACCGAAACACCATCGAGGCGGTTGCCGAGGGGCTTGCCGATGGTGGTGCTGTCGACAGCTACGTGTGGGATGCCTACAACCGTCTGCATCCCGATCTGGCCGCCGCCACGCGGGTCATCGAACGTTCGCCGGAGTTCGGCTTTCCGCCGTTGGTGACGACGAAACGCGCGCCGCCCGAAAACGCCGCGCGGCTGCGCGATGCCTTGTTGGCGATGGACGCTGATCCGGCCGGCCGGGCGCTGCTGGATCGCGTGTTTCTCGATCGCTTCGTGCGTCCGCATGATGCCAGCTACGACAGCATTGCCGGGATGGCCCGGGTGGTCGACTCGCAATGAGGGCGGGCATGGGCGCGCGAAGCTACCGCATCCGCATTCCGTTGAGCCTGATCGCCGTCTCGCTGATCACCGCGCTGGCGTTTTCACTCGCGGTTGCCTATCAGACCTATCTCAATGTGCGCGCGGACAATATTCGCGAGGGGCGGCGCCTGGCGCATGCCATGTTGCCGGTATTGCGGCTGGCGCTGAAGCACGACGACATCTGGCAGGCCTACGCGATTCTGCGCGATCCGCGCGAGCGGCGCGCCAGCGATACCTGGCGGGATCGACGCCGTTTCATACTGGTCGACAGCCGGGAGGTCATTTTCGCCTCGAACCAGCCACGCCGCTATCCGGTCGGCGAGCCGCTGCGGACGGTCGCGCCCGAGTACCGGGATCTGCCGCGCGATCCAGACGGTGCGTTTTCCGGCGTGCTTGGCGACTGGTACCTGATCGCCACGCCGATTCTTTCCGAGGACCAGGCGGTGGGTACGCTGTTGCTCGCGCTACCCAAGATGGCCTACTGGGATCGTTTCATCGAGATCCTGCGGGGTGGCGCGGCGGTGATGCTGATCGTGCTGCTGGTGGTGTTGCCCTTCGGTTGGCTGTGGGGACGGCGTATCGCCGCGCCATTGGCGCGCCTCAGCGACTGCATGGCGCGTATCGGCAGGCAGGCGATCGCCGACCTGGAGTGCAGCATCGACACGGGAGACGACGAGATCGGTCGTCTGAGCCAGCGTTTCCGCGAGATGCTCGCCGGACTCAAGGAGAAAGAGGCGCTGGAGCGGCAGATGGTGGCGCAGGAGCGCCTCGCGGCGGTCGGGCGGGTGGCCGCCGGCGTGGCTCACGAGATCAACAACCCGCTGGCCGGCTTGCTGGTGGCGATCGATACCTACCGGCATACGCCGGCGGCCACCCGCC
>JALULB010000047.1 GCA_027041035.1 Sedimenticola sp.
GTACCTATCCAGAACGTCGCTCTTCGACAGGAAGATACCCGCATGGAACGCCGTGGTCCGGCGGTCAAGGCGGCCTTCGATGCCGATGGCCACCCGACCAAGGCCGCGCTGGGGTTTGCCTCGTCCTGCGGTGTCGCCATCGAACAACTGCAACGCATACAGACACCCAAGGGTGAATGGCTGGCGTTCTCCCGGCAGGAGCCGGGCAAACCCGCTGCCGAGCTACTGCCAGCGATTGCGGAGCAAGCACTCACTTCGCTACCAATCCCGAAGCGCATGCGTTGGGGAACATCCACGGCGGAATTCGTTCGGCCGGTACACTGGTTGCTGTTCATGCATGGGCGGGATCTGGTGCCATGCACTTTACTGGATGCGAATGCCGAACTGAACACGCGCGGACACCGTTTCCATCAGCCGCGAGCGATCCCGATAAACAGCCCGGCGGAGTATGCCGATACCTTGCGTGACCAGGGTCGAGTGATCGCCGATTTCGCCACCCGTCTCGAGCTGATTCGTCGACAGGTGAGCGAGGAAGCCGCGCGATTGGGTGGTGAGGCGGTGATCGACGAGAAACTGCTCGAAGAGGTCACGGCCTTGGTCGAATGGCCCAGCGCGATCAGTGGCAGCTTCGATCCGGCGTTTCTGGAGGTTCCTCACGAAGCCCTGATCCTGACGATGAAGAAGAACCAGAAATACTTTCATCTGGTCGACGATCAGGGCCGGCTGTTGCCGAACTTCATCACGGTGGCGAATATCGAGAGCCGCGATCCGGCGGTGATCGCCGCTGGAAACGAGCGCGTGATCCGCCCACGACTGGCCGATGCGCGCTTCTTCTGGGAGCAAGACGGCAAGACCACGTTGGCCGCGTTGCGTGACTCGTTGAAGAGCGTGCTGTTCCAGCAGAAGCTCGGCTCGCTGTATGACAAGACCGAACGGGTTGCCGCGCTGGCGATGGACATCGCCAGCCAGATCGATGCCGACCCGGCGCTGGCGAAACGCGCCGGCGAGCTGTGCAAGAGCGATCTGATGACCGAGATGGTCTACGAGTTTCCCGAGATGCAGGGCCACATGGGGCGTTATCAGGCGATCCGGGATGGCGAGGATCCGGAGCTGGCGGAAGCCATGAACGAGGTCTACCTGCCACGCTTCGCCGGTGACCGGCTCCCGGCCACGCTTACCGGGCAGGCACTGGCGCTGGCCGACCGTCTCGATACCCTGAGTGGAATCTTCGCGATCGGGCTGAAACCGACCGGCACCAAGGATCCCTTCGCCCTGCGGCGCGCCGCGCTTGGCGTGCTGCGCATCCTGATCGAGACGCCGCTGAATCTCGATCTCGAAGCCCTGCTCCACTCGGCCGCCCGACAGTTCGACGCATCCATCGACGCGGAACAGTCCGTCGCCAGGGTCTTCGAATATACCTTGGAGCGCCTGACCGCCTATTACCAGGATCGGGGTATCCGCGCGGATGTCATCGACGCGGTGTTGTGCCTGCGGCCAACGCATCCGGCCGACATCGATCAGCGCATCGAGGCGGTACAAGCCTTCATGCTTCTTCCCGGCGCCTCCAGCCTGGCCGCGGCAAACAAACGTATCAGCAATATCCTGAAGAAAACCGATGAATCCATACCCGAAACGGTGGATACCTCGCTGTTCAGTGAACCGGCCGAGCAGCAACTCGGCAGGCAACTCGACGAACTCGGCGCGGCGGTGATCGCGCTGTTCGACGGCGGTCGATACGAAGAGGGGCTTCAGCGCCTGGCCGATCTGCGTGAACCGGTCGACCGGTTCTTCGACAATGTGATGGTCATGGCGGACGACCCCGCCGTTCGACGCAACCGCCTTGCGTTGCTGACGCGACTGAGCCAACTGTTCCTGCGGGTCGCGGATATATCCCGATTGCAGATGGAGTCGACATGAACAAGGATTCCTGGGAAACGATGCTGGCGGCGGTACAAGCCTTCCACGACAAGCACGGGTTTCGCGAGAACGGTGGGGAAGAGATGACCTACCGGATCGCGCTGATGGCCGAGGAGCTTGGAGAGATCTCCTCTTGCGTCACCAAGGGTAAGAGCCGCGAGGCGCTGGCCGAAGAGGTCGCCGACCTGCTCATCCTGCTGATCGGTACCGGCATCGCGGGAGAGTTCGACCTGAAGGAGGCCTTCTGGAAGAAGATGGATAAACTCGACCAGCGAGGCTCGAAGATGATCGACGGACGCATCCGCGTCTCCGAATTCAACGACATGAAGTGAACGGTCGTATTCCATTGAAAATCGTCATCCTCGATCGCGATGGAGTCATCAACCGGGATTCCGACGACTTCATCAAATCCGCCAACGAATGGCACCCGATACCCGGCAGCCTGGAAGCCATCGCCCGGCTGAATCATGCCGGCTATCGTGTGGTCGTCGCGACCAACCAGTCCGGCATCGCCCGGGGTTATTTCACGGTAGAGGCATTGAACAGCATTCACCAGAAACTGCATGACCAGCTTGCCCGGGTCGGCGGCCAAGTCGATTTCATCGGCTTCTGCCCACACGGACCCGATGACGCCTGCGAATGTCGAAAACCCAAGCCCGGCCTCTTTCATCAGATTGGAAGCCGCCTGAATGTCTCGCTGCGTGGCGCGCCCGCGATAGGCGACAGCCTGCGCGATCTTATCGCGGCAAGCGAAGCCGGCGCGACACCGATACTGGTACGCAGCGGCAAGGGAAGAAAAACCGAACAGTCGCTTGGGAACGAACCCGGCTTCGACACCATCCCTGTCTTCGATGACCTGTCCGAAGCGGTGGACGCGCTTCTGACATAGGAGCCTGTCGGGTTATGGGGGATCGTAGCGAGGAGGTGGGAGAGCGAGGCCAAATGTTCCCGGTTTTGAGGCGCATAGTGGGCCTATGTAACGAAAAAACGGGGATATTTGGGCCGATCTCCCAGCTTCGCAGTAGATTCATCCATGATCCGACAGGCTCCTAACTAATCTACAACAAACGCCAATGATACTCTTCCGCTCTATCCTCTATTTCATCCTGATGTCAGGTAGCGTCGTGATCTATGGCCTGCCGATGGCCCTGCTCAGCAAGGTGCTGCCCTACTCCAGCCTTTGTCGTATCGCCAATGCCTGGGGGCGCGCTAATCTGGTGCTACTGCGCTGGACATGCCGACTGGATTACAAGGTAACCGGCATGGAGAACATCCCGTCGGACCAGGGCTGCATCATCATGAGCAAGCACCAGTCGACCTGGGAAACCCTTTCACTCAGGGGCCTGCTCCGACCGGAACAAACCTGGGTATTGAAAAAGGAACTCATGAAGATACCGGTGTTCGGCTGGGCATTGGCTGCCGCCCAACCGATCGCCATCGATCGTGGCGCGGGACGCAAGGCGGTCGGCCAGGTCATCGAACAGGGCAGATCGGCATTGGAGAAGGGAAGACTGGTGATCATCTTTCCCGAAGGCACCCGCGTGGCCCCGGGCACGCATAAGAAATACGGCCTGGGCGGCGCTTTGCTGGCGGAGAAATCGCCTGGCTACCCCGTCATTCCGATCGCGCACAACGCCGGCGTCTACTGGGCCAGACGGGGCATGCTGAAGTACCCGGGCACCATTGAAATGGTGATCGGCGAAGCCATCTCGACCGATGGCAAAAGTGCGAAGCAGATCATACGGGAGGTTGAGAACTGGATAGAATCAACCGTATCCGAACTCCCCGACACACCTGGTTAGCACCAGCCTCCTGGGAGCCATTCAGATTGCCATGGCTTTACTCGCAGCGCGGACCACCCTCGCCTTCCGCCTGTTGCGCAAGCTTCTCGAGGTTTTCCTGTACCGCGATCGAAGCCTCCTCCATCTTTCTCAGATGTAACAATGCTTTCTCGAGGTCTCCGGCGCGATACGAATCCAGCGAGGCACTCCCCTCCCCGTGTACCTGCCGGTGAGGCCCCTCCAGTTCGGCGAATCCTGGCAGCCCGGAGAAACAGTTCTGCCCTTCCCCTTTGTAGTACCACTGACCCAGGCGACAGGCTGTATGGTCACTGGTAGAGTCCCCGGATATCTCACCTTTCTGTCCCATCAAGGCTCGATAGATATTGAACTTGAATATCAGGTGATCGGTTTTTGCCAGTTCGACAAAACTGCGCGACGCGCTCGCGGAAATGGCCGTGCCCATGGATTGCACCGTATCCAGTACCTGAAGCATACTCTCGCTGGACTTTCGACCCGAGGTAGCCAGACTTGCATGTTCCTCCGATACCTGTGTCATCCTTGCCTGGGTCGCATTCGTTTCCGTCTGAATAGCGGCAATCTCACGCGCAATCTCCTCGGTTGCCTCGCCGGTACGGGTCGACAGGTTTCTGACCTCCTCGGCAACCACCGCGAAACCCCTGCCGTGCTCGCCCGCGCGGGCCGCTTCTATCGCCGCGTTCAACGCAAGCAGGTTGGTCTGATCCGCTATCTGGTTGATGAGTCCAAGTATCTGCGTGATCGAATCGACTCTCGCCTCAAGGCGATGGACGTGAGATGCGGCTTCGTTCACGGAAGCGATAAGGCTGTCCACGGTATGCGTGAGTTGTTCGGAGTCTTCCCGTGCCTGCCTCGAAACCTCGGCGGTATCGTTTACCCGGTTTTTCTCCGCTGCCAGGGTGTTCGACAAGCCGCGTAACGTGGTTTGCGATGAAAGCAATGTCTTCTCGAAAGAGGCCATATTCTCGAACAACCCCTCGCTCATGCGTTGTTGCTGCTCGAAGGAAAAACAGCGCTGTTCCAGCGAGAATTTTTCGCTTTCCAGTTCCGCAATGCGTGACTGGAGCGCGGCGTTCTGCTGGAGCAGTTCATCCGTCTTGATATCGTGGGCCTGTTTAAGCCGCTTGGTGCCAAACATGGGTGCTTCGCCGGGACAGTATGCTCAATAACATATTAACGGCGGGAAGAGACGAAGCTTTATCCATGGCCTGCGACAATCGTCCCCTATACGTCCAGGTTCTCTACCGACAGCGCATTCTGTTCGATAAACTCTCGCCGAGGCTCGACTTCGTCACCCATCAAGGTCGTGAAGACCTCGTCCGCGCGAACCGCATCCTCGATATTCACACGGAGAAGACGACGATTGTCGACATCCATCGTGGTTTCCCACAACTGCTCGGGATTCATTTCCCCCAACCCTTTATAGCGCTGTATATGCTGGCCTTTCTTCGCCTCGTCCATCAGCCAGCCGATCATCTCCTTGAAGCTGTAGACCTCTATCGTTTTCTTGTCACCCTTCTCGACATACGCGCCTTCCTCGATCAAGCCATC
>JALULB010000048.1 GCA_027041035.1 Sedimenticola sp.
CGATCATCCAAGGTGGGCGTTAAAACCAAGCGAGCCAAGGCCGGTTGGGATCAGCGCTACTTGCTCAAGGTGCTTGCGATGAATTAAGCGCGATTGCCCTGCGGACGCGATGACAGGCCCGGCAAATCCAGCAGTTGGCGCGCGGCGACTCCGCTTCGGTGTGCTGGTACACTGCGCGCCATTCCTATCCTCAATATCAGGAGCAAATCGTGGAAGAAATCACTGTCGATGTCGCCATCATCGGTTCCGGCACGGCCGGCTTGAACGCCATGGGCCAGGTGCGCCGCGCCCGCAAGAGCTTTGTATTGATCAACGGCGGGGAAGCCGGCACGACCTGCGCGCGGGTTGGCTGCATGCCGTCCAAGGTACTCATCCAGGTAGCCGAGGACTTTCATCGCAAAAGCCTTTTCAGCCGTTGTGGCATTGAGGGCGGCGACGGCCTGAGCGTGGACAGGCCGGAGGTCATGGAGTATGTGCAGCATATCCGCGACAACTTCGTCGACCGGGTATTATCGAACAGCACCGATCATCTCGGTGACGAATTCATCGAAGATTATGCCCGTTTTGTCGAACCGACCCTGCTGGCGGTCGGCGACAAGCGCATCCGCGCCACCGGTGTCGTCATCGCCACCGGCTCGACGCCGATCGTCCCCGATGCATGGCGCGTGTTCGGCGACCGGGTGATCACCACCGATGAATTCTTCGAGCTCGAAGACCTACCGGACAGCATGGCGGTTATCGGCCTCGGTGTGATCGGCCTGGAACTCGGCCAGTCGCTGAACCGCCTCGGCGTGAAGGTGACCGGTATCGATCTGGCGGCGAATATCGGTGGACTCAGCGACCCGGTGGTCGCCCGGCATGCTCTGGACATCATGTCGAACGAGTTTCCGATCTGGCTGGGCGAGGCGGCCGAACTGTCGGAAACCGACGATGGCAGAATCCGCGTCCGCGCGGGCGACAACGAGGTCGTCGTCGACAAGGTGCTTGCCGCGATGGGCCGGCGGCCGAACGTCGACCACCTGAACCTGGAGGCGCTGGGCGTCGAGGTCGATGCCAAGGGCGTGCCGCTGCATAGCCAGGCCACCTGCCAAGTGGGCGACCTGCCGGTGTTTCTCGCCGGCGATGTGAACGGCCATCGGCCGATCCTGCACGAAGCCGGCGACGACGGCAAGATCGCCGGTTACAACGCCGCGCATCCGGAGGCGGTCACCGCCTTCCGGCGCAAGCCGTGGATCGGCATCACCTTCTGCGATCCGAATATCATCACCGTCGGCCAAACCCACGGGCATATCGACCTGGAAAGCGCCGTGATCGGCGAGATGCCGGTCGCGCCGGTCGGTCGCGCGCTGATCATGGGCAAGAACAAGGGCATGATCCGCCTGTATGCCGACAAGGCCAGCGGACGTTTTCTCGGTGCCGAGATGATTGCCCCGGCCGGCGAGCACCTGGCGCATCTGCTGGTATGGGCAATCCAGAACGAGATGACGGTCGGCGAGATGCTGCGCATGCCGTTCTACCACCCGGTGATGGAAGAGGCCGTGCAGGCCGCGCTGAACAACCTGTACGCCGAGGTCGACACCAAGAACCCCGGCCCGATCACCGAGTTGGCTACAGTCTAGGAGCCTGTCGGATTATGGGGGATCGTTGCGAGAAGGTGGGAGAGCGAGGCCAAATGTTTCCGGTTTTGAGGCGCATAGTGGGCCTATGTAACGAAAAAACGGGGATATTTGGACCGCTCTCCCATCTTCGCAGTAGATTCATCCATAATCCGACAGCCTCCTAGGAGGCCGTTGGCGGCGGACTACCCGCCGCTGGCCAGATAGTCCCGCAAAACCTCGATCGCCTCGCTGGCGCCGATCACCACAAGCACGTCATTCTGATCGATCTGGTGATCGACGCCACGCGTGGCGAAGAAGAACTCCCCACCCCGGCCGCGATCGACGATGCCCAACAGCATCACGTTGAATCGCTCCTCGATATCCAGTTCCGACAGCTTGCGGCCTTCCAGCGGCGTATCCGGTGGCACATGCAACTCGGCCAGGTTCAGATTGGCATCGCCGAAGATCACGTGGTCCAGCAGTTGCGAGGCATCCGGACGCCGGATGACGCGGAATATCTTGCGCCCGCTTATCGCATAGGGATCGATCACGCTGTTCGCGCCGGCGGTCAGCAGCTTGTTCTCCGAATCGGCCGACAGCGACAGCCCGATGATCTGCAGATCCGGCGCCATCGCGCGTGCCGACAACACCAGAAAGACGTTGTGCGCCTCGTTGTCGAACAACGCGAACAGGTGAGTCACGTCCTTGCCGATGCCGGCATCATGCAATTCCTCGTCCGAGGTGATGTCGACCCGCTGGTAGCGCCAGTGCCGGCTGTCGCGATCGGTCGCGCCCTCGATGTCGTCGCACAGCGTGATCTGGACACCGCGCGTCGCGAGCTGAGTGGCGACCTCCCGGCCCATGCGATTGCAGCCGAATACCAGCGCGCGATCGTGTTTCATGTTTTGCCTCTCAACAGCACGGTTTCGCGGAAATGCGCCAGGCTCAACTGGTGGCCGATCAGCACCAGCATATCGCCGACATGCAGATGGAAGGACTTGCGCGGGCGAAAATGAAAACGCCTCTCGCAGTAGTTGTAGCTACTGCCTTCGTGTTCGCGCAGCTCCTGGCTGGCGGAGATCACGCCGAGCACGCGCAACTGCTGCCGGGAGACACTGATCTCGCCGATGCTGCGGCCTTCCAGCCAGGAATCCGCCTGCACCGGCACGGTATCCACCATCACGCTGGAATGCCCGGTCATGACGCCATAGATGGCCTCGAAAGCCACCGGCTGCTCCAGGTATTCGGCGGCGATCAGGCCGGCGATGCGGAATGGCAACACGGTATGCGTCGCCCCGGCATAGCGCAATTTTGGCTCGGTCGCCGCCTTGTCGCAACGCGCGATGATCTCGATATCCTTGTTGATATAACGCACCGACAGCGTCGTGTAGAGATTGGTGATGTCGCTGCCGGTCAGGCACAGCACCCGCGACGCACGGGTCGCGACGCCGATATCGGACAACAACTGTTGATCCGAGGCGTCACCGATCAGTGCCATGTAGCCCAGACGCTGGGCGCGATCGATCATCTCCGGGTCCGGATCGACGATGACGAAAGGCTCGCCGTCCGCCGCCAGCAAGCGGGCCACGGTTTCGCCGACACGGCCGAAGCCGCACAGTACGGTGTAATTCCGCCGCCGCTCCAGCGTGGCGTGCAGGCGTTTCGCTTTCACATAGGGCATGCGCTCGGTGAACGCCGAGACGATGATCGACGTGAAGAAGGACAACACGCCGAGCCCGGTGATGATCAGCACCAGCGTGATCACGCGGCCCTCGGGCGTATGCGGCGTAATGTCGCCGTAGCCGACCGTAGACAGCGTCACCACCGCCCAGTACAACGCATCCAGCGGGGTCTCGATCTGCCCGCCCTCGATATGCGATTCGAACAGATAGATCGCCGTCGAGGCCGAGAACAGCACGAAACCGAGAAAACCCAACAGCGTGGTCAGCTCGAAGCGCTTCTCGGCAAGCACGGTGACGAATTCGCTGATACTGCGCGAATAACGAAACAGCTTCAGCAGGCGGAACAGCAGAAAGATGCGCAACAGACGCAACGGCCGGTAGGTCGGCACGATGGCAAGCAGATCGACGACCGCCATGAAGGTCGTCATGTACGCCCATTTACTGCTCAGAACCGCGCGCACCGCCCGCCAGGTATCGAAGGGCTTTCCGACGAAATCGGCCTGCTCGAATTGGTCGATGATGATGCGGTGCGCGTCATCGTGGACCCACAGGCGCAGCAGATAGTCGATGGCGAACACGCTGACCGCGAAGGTCTCCAGATAATCGTCGAACTGCATCTCCGGGTGCCGCACCTCGTAGATCAGACCGAAGATGCTCGCCAGCACCAGTACGACCATGAAGCCATCGACATACAGCCGCCACGGATTGTTCTGTCCGGTGAGTATCGCGCGCACGCCGGACTTGACCCGCTGGTAGCGATCGGAACCCTGTATTCGATAAGCCAGCCGAACCAGCGCGTTGGCTTCGGCCATCAGTCGGACAGATAGTATTCGACGGTCGACACCACGCGAACCTTCTTGATGTGTGGATTGTTGCGATCCCGCGCGCTGATCGAGAACTGCCCCTGACTGGCGCGCCGGATCTTGCCCAGCGTGCTGTTCGAATCGTGGGCGAACTTCTCGGCGACCTCGCGCGCCTTGGTCGTCGCCTCCTCGACCATGCCAGGCTTGACCTCGTTCAACCGGGTAAACAGGTATTCGGTGGCGTTCTGGTAGTCGTTACCGCTGAACACGATGCCCTCCTTGCCCAGTTCGGAGAGCTGATTCTGCGTCTTGCGCACCGCGTCGATATTGCGCGAATAGACCGTCAGCGTCTGCATCCCGCTGTAGCGGAACTCGGCGCGCTGCCCACCGCCGTACTGCTGCGCCAGCTTGTCGATGATCTGCGGTGGCGACAGACTGATCTCGGCGTTTTCGACGCCCTTGCCACGCAGGAACCGGCGGATCTTGCCGGCATCGCTCTCCAGTCCGGCATACAGCTTGCCCAGATCGTTGTCCGCGCGACTGAACTGGATCGGCCACAGCACGATATCGGCCGGGAACTCCTTCTCGGCCAGACCCTTCACGGTGACGCTGCGCTCGAATTCCTTCACCCGGATGGCGCTCTGACCAAGCAGCCAGCCCAACGCGGCGAGGCCCAGAAGCATCCCCAGGGCGAGGATCGAGGCGGCGAGGACGGCATGCCGTCGGCCAGTATCTGCTTGCATATGCTTACTCCTTCAACTCGCCAGCAGCGTGGCGATCTTCTCTCGATTCGGTTGCTCGATGACACCCTTCTCGGTCACCAGCGCATCCACCAGCTCCGCCGGGGTCACGTCGAACACCGGGTTCCATGCCTCGACACCCCGCGTGCCGACACGCTGGCCGGCGCAGCTCAGGATCTCGTCGCCGGCACGTTGTTCGATCGGGATATCCGCGCCGCTGGCGGTGTCGGGATCTATCGTCGAGGTCGGCGCGGCGACCATGAAGCGCACCCCATGATAGCGGGCCAGCACGGCCAGTGCATAGGTGCCGATCTTGTTCGCCACGTCGCCGTTCGCGGCAATCCGGTCGGAACCGACGATCACCCAGCCGATGCCGCCACGCGCCATGCGCGCGGCGGCGGCGGCATCGGTCTGCAACGACACCGGGATGCCATCGCGATGCAGCTCCCAACTGGTCAGGCGCGCGCCCTGCAACCAGGGGCGGGTTTCATCGGCGTAGACGCGGCTGATCCGCCCCTGCTTCCAGGCGCTGCGAATCACCCCCAACGCCGTGCCGTAGCCGCCCGTGGCCAGCGCGCCGGCGTTGCAATGCGTAATCACCTCGGTCGGGCCGCTGATCAGGGCGGCGCCGAACTCGCCCATGCGCCGGTTGTCGGCGGCATCCCGCTGGTGGATGCGGCGCGCCTCGGCAAGCAGGGCCGGCTTCGGATCGGCGGCGCCAAGGCCAGCGATCACCGCGCGCATGCGGTCCAGCGCCCAGAACAGATTGACCGCCGTCGGTCGCGACTCGGCCAGCCGGCGCAGCGCCGCGTCCATGCCCGTTCGCCACTCCGCGCCCTTCTCCGCCCAGGCATGCCGCGCCGCCAGCACCACGCCATAGGCGGCGGTCACACCGATCGCCGGCGCGCCACGCACCACCATGTCGCGGATCGCGTCGGCGGTCTCCTGCGCGGTATGCAGTTGCACATAACGCTCCTCGGCCGGCAGCACGCGCTGATCCAGCAGGAACAGGGTATCCTCATACCAGACGATGGCATTGTCGGGGCTGACGATCAGCCCGGCAGGCGTCTCGGACATCGGGTAATACCACGCTTTTGGAAAATTGAAACATTATAGCCCCCGCCAGCCAAACGTCGGATTCTCGCGTGCGCGCCATTGCGTTCCTGGCAAGGCGCGAGGAGGCCGTGGGGCACTCCCCCACAACGACGAGCAACGCCGCCAGGGGCGGAAGTCCGAGGTTTGACTGGTGGAGGCTATAGCCCCCCCGAACGTAACCACTCAGCGAGTAGATCAAATAAAGGGTAACTACTCAGATCACCGCTGAAATGCGTCAGATCAGGCAAAAAATGTGATTTTACAAGCGTAAATGACCATTTTTGAACGCAGAGCTGGCGCATTTCAGCGGTTAGCTGAGTAGTTACCCCCGAGCACACAAAAAACCCGACGGACGCCATGTCGGTCGGGCTGTCACGATCAGCGGCATGTGGGTTGGACTTCAGTCCAACAACAGCGATGCTCGGTGCATCGCGGCGCCGTCGTTGTCGGACTGAAGTCCGACCCACGATCGGAAATCACTGTCGCAAGGAGAAACGCTCACGGCGTATCGTCGACCTCGGCGCCCTCTTTCTGCACCGGCATCAGATCCGCCTTGCTGATGCCCATCTCCAATACGCTGGAGCTGGCGATATAGATGGAGGAATAGGTACCGACGATGATGCCGATCATCAGCGCCAGCGCGAAGCCGTGGATGATCTCACCGCCGAGCAGGAACAGCGCGATCACCACCAGCAGGGTCGTGCCCGAGGTGATGATGGTACGCGACAGGGTCTCGTTCAGCGAGATGTCGATGATCTTCTCCGGATCGCCCTTGCGGATCCTGCGGAAGTTCTCGCGCACGCGGTCGAACACCACGATGGTGTCGTTCAGCGAGTAGCCGATCACGGCCAGGATCGCGGCCAGTACCGGCAGGTCGAACTCGATCTGGAACAGCGAGAACACGCCGAGCGTGATCAACACGTCATGGATCAGCGCGATCACCGAGCCGAACGCGAAGCGGTATTCGAAACGCAACGCGACATAGATCAGGATGCCGATCAGCGCGTAGAGCATCGCCAGGCCGCCGTCCTCGGTCAGCTCGTCGCCGACCTGCGGGCCGACGAACTCCACCCGGCGCAGCTCCACCTTGCCCTTCGCCGCCGCGCCGAGCGCGGCAAAGGCCTTGTCGCTGAGCTTGGCGGCCTCGACCGACTCGTTCGGCGCGAGGCGGATCAGCACATCCTTGTCGCTGCCGAAATACTGCACCACGGCATCGCCGAAACCGCCCTTGCCCAGGGTATCGCGAATCACGCCGAGATCGGCGGGCTGCTCGTAGCCAACCTCCAGCAGGGTGCCGCCGGTGAAGTCGATGCCGAACTTCAGCCCCTGGGTGGCCAGCGAGATCAGCGAGATCAGCAGCAACGCGCCGGAGATCATGAACGCCAGCCGGCGCTTGCCCATGAAGTCGATATGGGTGTTGGTCAGGACGGGCATCTCAGTAGCCTCCAATCGGTACGTGTTTCAGGCGATGCTTGCCGCCCCAGATCAGGTTGACCAAGGCGCGCGAGCCGATCACGGCGGTGAACATCGAGGTCAGGATGCCGATGAACAGGGTCACCGCGAAGCCCTTGATCGGGCCGGTGCCGAAGATGAACAACACCGCCGCGGCAATCATCGTCGTGACGTTGGCGTCGACGATAGTCGACAGCGCCTTGTCGTAGCCCGCGTGGATGCTGGCCTGCGGTGAATTGCCATTGCGCAATTCCTCGCGAATACGCTCGAAGATCAGCACGTTGGCGTCCACCGCCATGCCGACGGTCAACACGATGCCGGCGATGCCCGGCAGGGTCAGGGTCGCCTGCATGATCGACAGAATGCCGACGATCAGCACCAGGTTCATGGTCAGCGCCAGGTTCGCGATCATGCCGAACTGGCGATACCAGACGGCCATGAAGACCAACACCAGCACGAAACCCCAGACGACCGAGCGGAAACCCTGGTCGATATTGTCCTGACCCAGGCTTGGGCCGATGGTGCGTTCCTCGACGATCTCGATCGGCGCCGCCAACGCACCGGCGCGCAGCAGCAACGCCAGATTGTGCGCTTCCTCGGTGGAATCCAGGCCAGTGGTCTGGAAACGCCGACCGAAGGGTTCGAGGATGTTCGCGACGCTGATCACCTCCTCGATACGCTCCTTGTGCTTCACCGGCTTGCCATCGACCAGCTTGGTGGTGGTGCGGTTCTCAATGAACACCACCGCCATCGGCTTACCGACGTTTTCGGTGGTCATGTTACGCATGCGCCGCGCACCCTGCGAATCCAGGGTGACGAATACCGCCGGCGAACCGCTGCGCTGATCCAGACCGGACGAGGCGTCGGTGATCTGGTCGCCGGTGACGATAACACGCCTTTTCAACAGAATCGGCCGACCGTTGCGTTCGTGATACAGCTTGGACCCCGGCGGCACCTTGCCGGCCTCGGCATCCTGCACGCTGTGCTCGGTATCGGCGAGACGGTATTCCAGGGTCGCGGTGGCGCCGAGGATCTCCTTCAGCCGACCCGGATTGGCCGCGCCCGGCAGTTGCACGACGATGCGTCGGTCGCCCTGTTGCTGGATCACCGGCTCGGACACGCCGAGCGCGTTGACGCGATTGCGCAGCGTGGTGATGTTCTGTTGCAGGGCGAATTTCTTGATCGCCAGCTCCTCGCGCGGACTCAGCTTGGCGCGAATGAATACCTTGCCACCCTGGTCGCCGGCTTTCAGCAGCAGGGCGCGAAACTCCTCCTCCAGCCCGGCGAGCGCCTTGTCGCGCGTCTGCGCGTCGCGAAAGCGCACCGTGACGCCGCCATCCTCGACCTTCACGCCCAGATAGCGGATCTTCTGCTTGCGCAGATAGCTGCGTATGTCGCTGCCGTAGCGTTCCAATGCCTGCTTGATCGCCGCGTCCATGTCGACATCGATCAACACGTGCACGCCGCCACGCAGATCCAGACCCAGGTACATCGGCTCGGCGCCGGTGGCCTTCAACCAGCCCGGCAGGTTCGGCGACAAGGTCAGTGCCAGGGTATAGTCGCCGCCGAGCGCCGGCTCCAGCGCCGATTGCGCCTTCAATTGGGATTCGGTATCAGGGAAACGCAGCAACAGCTTCTTGTTCTCGCGGTCGATGCCGGCGAGTTCGATGCCGGCCTTCTTCAGCGTCTCCTCGACCTTGGAGACGGTCGCCTCGGTGACCTCGGCGCGGCGTGTCGCGCTGACCTCGATCGACGGGTTCTGCTCGAACAGATTCGGCAACGCGTAGAAAGCGCCGATCAGCACGGCGAACAGAACCAGCAGGTTCTTCCAGAGTGGGTATTCGTTCATTATATATGGGCCTGTAACCAGACGGGATGGGCAACACGCCCATCGAAAGCGATTCAGCGACGCACCGCCGCCGGAACTCAGAGTTCCTTCAGGGTACCCTTGGGCATGACGGCCGAGATCGCGGCGCGACGGATCTTGACGACCACGCCATCGGCGATCTCGACATTCACGAAGTTGTCGCCAAGCTCGACGATCCGCCCCATCAGGCCGCCGTCGGTCTGCACCTCATCGCCCTTGCCCAGTGACTCGATCAACTGCTTGTGCTCCTTCTGCCGCTTGATCTGCGGACGAATCATGAAGAAGTACAGGATGACGACCAAGCCGATCGGGAAGATCAGACTTTCCAGCAGACCCGGCTGTCCGGCCGCGGCAGCGCCCTCGGCGAAGGCTTCGGAGATGAAAAAGCTCATAAATGGTTCCTGAGATGAAGATATAAGATTTGACCCGCCATTATGCCATATCGCCGGCTTGGCGTAACGCATGGAAGTTTGCCACGAAGGCGCTCAGCGTCCCGCCCGCGATGGCCTCGCGCAGGCCCGCCATCAACGCCTGATAATAGTAAAGGTTGTGGAGGGTGTTCAAACGCGCGCCAAGGATCTCGTTGCACCGATGCAGGTGGCTCAGATAGGCGCGCGAATAGTGGCGGCACGTGTAGCAATCACACAATGGATCGAGTGGCCCGGTATCGTCGCGATAGCGTGCGTTGCGGATGCGCACCACGCCATGATGGGTGAACAGGTGGCCGTTGCGCGCGTTGCGTGTCGGCATCACGCAATCGAACATGTCGATGCCGCGACACACCGCGTCGACGATGTCCTCGGGCGTGCCGACACCCATCAGGTAGCGCGGTCGTTCCGCCGGCAGCCGCGTGGTGAGGAAATCCAGCACCCGCCAACGATCCTCCGGCGGCTCGCCGACCGACAGACCACCGACCGCGTAGCCGTCGAAACCGATCGCCATCAAGCCGTCCAGCGACGCCTCGCGCAACGACTCATAGACCCCGCCCTGCACGATACCGAACAACGCCGCATCGTTACCCGCGTGCGCCGCGCGGCTGCGCGCGGCCCAGCGCAACGACAGCTCCATCGATGCCCTGGCCTCGTCCGGTGTCGCCGGATAGGGCGTGCATTCGTCGAAGATCATCACAATGTCCGAACCCAACTCGCGCTGCACGCGCATCGATTCTTCCGGGCCCATGAAGATCTTCGCGCCATCGACGGGTGAGCGGAAAGTCACGCCTTGTTCACTGATCTTGCGCAATTCGCCAAGACTGAACACCTGAAAACCGCCGGAATCGGTCAGAATCGGCTTCTCCCAATGCATGAAGTCATGCAGATCGCCGTGCTTGCGAATGATCCCGGTGCCCGGCCGCAGCATCAGATGAAAGGTATTGCCGAGCACGATCCGCGCGCCGAGGCTCGTCAGCTCCTCCGGTGTCATGGCTTTTACCGTGCCGTAGGTGCCAACCGGCATGAACACCGGGGTTTCAACGGCGCCACGCGGAAAATCCAGGCGCCCGCGACGCGCCAGACCGTCGCTGGCGGACACCTCGAAGCGCATCCGGCTCATCGCCGAGTTCCAGGAATAGAATAAAGACTTGACATCTGATTCACTATATTAGAAGATAGTTATGTACCGGGCCACATGTTCGGTACACCTCCTCCATCCTCCTTTGGTGGAAACTTTGGCGCGACATCCCCCGTCGCGCCTTTTTTTTGCCCGGCGCACTCATCGATCCCTCTCCAGAAACATCGCATCGCCGTAACTGAAGAAGCGGTATTCGTTCACCACCGCATGCCGATAGGCCGCCATGATGCGCGGGTATCCCGAGAACGCCGACACCAGCATCAGCAGGGTCGACTCCGGCAGGTGGAAGTTGGTCAGCATCGCATCCACCGCGTTGAACACATACCCCGGCCGGATGAACAGCCGGCTGTCGCCACGAAACGCGCTGATCTCGCCACCGGCCGCCGCCGTCTCCAGGCTGCGCACCGTCGTCGTCCCCACCGCAACCACCCGTCGCCCGCGCGCCTTCGCCTCGCGCACCGCCTCGGCCGTCGCCTCGCCGACCTCGATGCTTTCGGCATGCATCACATGTTCGTCCAGGTTTTCGACCCGCACCGGCTGAAAGGTGCCAGCGCCGACATGCAGCGTGACCCGTGCGCTCTGGATGCCACGCTGGTCGAGCCGACGCAGCATCGCTTCGCTAAAATGCAGCCCGGCCGTCGGCGCCGCCACCGCGCCATCCCGCGCGGCGAACACCGTCTGGTAACGGCTGTCGTCCTCCGCCTCGTCCGCTCGGGTGATATACGGCGGCAATGGCATATGCCCATGGTTCGACATGATCTCCGCGAAATCCCGATCCGGCGCATGCAACTCGAACAACGCATCCCGTCGCCCGACCACCCGCGCCCTTGCCCCGCCATCGATATCGATCCAGCTACCCGCTTTCGGGCTCTTGCTGGCGCGCACGTGCGCCAGCACCCGGTCCGCCTCCAGCAGTCGCTCGACCAAAATCTCCACCCGCCCACCGGTCTCCTTGCGGCCATACAGCCGCGCGCGCATCACCCGGGTATCGTTGAACACCAGCAGATCATCATCGCGCAACAGATCGGGCAGGTCGGAGAAATGCCGATCCAGCGCCGTCCCCGTGGCCGGCAGATGCAGCAAACGGCTGTCGCCGCGCCGCGCCGGCGGATGCTGCGCGATCAGGCGCGCCGGCAGCTCGTAATGAAAGTCGGACAATCGCATGGCGCGCAATGCTATCACGCCAGGCGCGGCAACCGCCGTCGAGATCATCGCTTTTCGGCGCGCAAACAAATCGCTATACTACGCGCTCCAGTTTGCCGGGGTGGTGAAATTGGTAGACACAGGGGATTCAAAATCCCCCGGCTTCACGGCCTTGCGGGTTCAAGTCCCGCCCCCGGTACCAGACAGACCAAAAGCCCGCTTCACGCGGGCTTTTGCGTTTTTGCGCGCGCGCCGCGCGCCCGTGCATGCATAGCCTCTGCCTCGCGGGCAGCGGGAACGAACCCGGCGTTCGCCTCGGTTCCACATACAAGCAGCGACACCAATCTGTCCTATACTCGGCATGAGAAACGTAACAAGAATGGCGACTGAAATATCCCGACACCGGTGTCTGGCGCACCTGTAGGCTGTCGTATCGACCGGACAGCACCGCATGGCGCGAAATTCGCCCCGAATGCACGCACCGGGCGGAGGCTATACCCTCGGCATCATCGACTTGGGGATTTCAGCCCATCCACACCCAACCAAAGGACAAGCCGATGAAGATGACTCATGCGGATATCACCCGATATCGCAAGTTTGCCTACTATGTGAGGCACGACATTCCCGAGATCATCCATGTAAGATCCATCGTCGCGGCCATGCAGGAGATTGGACAGCTCGACCGAGCAAGCCTGCAACGGGCGGTCAGATGGAATCAGGGACCGGATATCAAGATCACGCCACTAGCGGATGCTTACGGCGAATTCACGCCAGACATCGGTTCGAACGAGATCAGAATCGACAAAAGCGTCGTGGAGGACTTCGAGGCGGGACGCGGCGTCCGGCAGACCAGCAGTGGACGAAACGTATACTTGGCCGGGGTCACGCTGCTGCATGAGCTGGTTCACTGGGGAGACGACAAGGACGGCATCGACCGGCCTGGCGAGGAGGGCGCGGAGTTCGAACGCAGGGTTTACGGCATGATTATCGACTGAACGCGTTCTCCATGAGGAAAAAACCATGCAAAGAATCCTTCTACCCACCTTACTGGCATCTATACTTCTCTTGAATACCGGGTGTGGAGCGGCCGAACAGATGAAAACACAAAACGACCTGAGCGCGATCCTGCAACAAGTGATAGACGCGAAGCAGTTATCCGGCTACTTCCATGCGGATGTCCTGCCGGAAAGGGTACCGCTGCGACTACTGAGGAATGATTGGATTCACGAGGACTTGAAGCTGAGCAAGTTCGGTAAACCGGTGGAGATCATACCGAACAGCGAGACACACCAAGCGTATATGATAATCACCGACCTGGTACGCGGTGAAGACTCCGCGACGCTGGCTTTCGAATACCCCCCCGAAGGATTGACGGGCACCGCCAAACTGTCCCGCCAGAACGACGCCTGGGTTCTCGATTCCATGACGCTGCACGAGAAATAGTTCGAAAATGGGTTTCTTCGCAATTATCCATAGAATTTGCGAAAGAACCTCACTTTTGCCAGAATCACGGCGCGCTTGGGGTCAGTGTGTATGCCATTGTTATGCTGTAATTATCTGTGATGCTGCCCACTTACCTGTTTCTGCAGCACCTTCTGTAAACGGCATGCCCATATAATCTCCAGCCAGAAATATGTTACTTTGGGGTGTAGTTTTTGACCGATATTCTTGAATGCTTTTACTACGACCCACTGATGACATGGGTTCGGCATATGGCCAACGAGTAATTTTTGAAAAAGATATGTGTTGTTTAATATCCGGAAAAAACAGATTTAACTCATCTACAATGGATTTTAATATTTCTTCTTTTTCTGAGTGAAGCATTTTTTCACCAGCAGCTCCGGACACCATGATGTTGAGCAATTCACCAGTTAAGGCTCTATCTTTATTTTTGTTGGACTCTATCGTTATAGCCGCGATATTTTTTCTTTCATGCCTTGGTATCCAAATCCCATAAATTTTAGCTGTTTTTTCACCTACAAGCCTCTTTTTAAGCCCAATAGATATATTTACCGTAGAACTGTATGATGTTGCTAATAAGGCTTTTTCTATTTCGTTCGTATGCTTGAATAGTTTACCAGCAATTGGTGCTGGGGTTGCCAGTATAACTTTTTTTGCCTTATATTCCTGATCCACCGTTTTGACAGTAATATTTTTAGAATTGCATGAAATATCTGTTACTTGCGAATTGTAAACTATTTGTAGTTTTTCTGACAATTTAGCTGGTAACAATGAAATACCACCTTCTGTTGTCATTGCTTTTGATTTTTCATATCCAATTTTGTTGAGGGCAATAGACAGAGCTTTTGAAGTTTCTTCCGGTTTTTGAAAATAAAATGCCTCAAGCATTGGCTCTATAAGGTACTCCGTTATTGTTTCGCCATAAAATTCCCGACTCCATTCAAAACAATTTTTATTATCGAATTGATGCCATGCTGAGTAATCATTTGTAGATAATAACCTGGTCTGATTATATATTTTTTTACTTTTAATTCCGAAAAGCAACCATTCTTTAAAAGTTAAAAGCCCACTAAATAAAAGTGAGAATGGATTGTCGTACCTGAATGTATGGATTCTTCCATTTTTTACGATACCACAGTAAGGGCTTGTTGGTACGAATTTTGATTTGATTTTTAATTCTTTTATCAGGCTGGCGAGAATAGGGTAGCCACTTGATAAGAATTGAGCGCCAGTATCAATAATATAGTTATCAACATTCTCGGATATCATTCTACCGCCCGATTTATTGGAAGATTCAATGACAATGACGCTGAGGCCAGCTTTCTGAAGATCATATGCTGCGACAAGACCTGCAATCCCAGCTCCTACAACTATTATTTGATTATTTTCCATAGTTTATTGTGTGTTTTCAAAGCATAACGCTCGTTTAAAACGATCCACTAAAACGATCCACGGAACACTGGCGCTTAACTTCTTTTAAAGACAAAACTATAACATACGCTGAAGCTTGAAAAGAAGCTCGATCTAGTGGATCGTTTTTAAAGCGCTTGTTCTACTATTTAATTTATTTAGCCATTTTATAGCAATGCTTTTCTTTAAGTTAAAAATCGAAATTTTTGTCTTTCCCCCTTCGTTTGCAATGCTTAGATGACCTAAAACCCATCTCCTTATACACAACTCCAGAAATCCATCGTAAACTGTTCATTTTGAACAGAGAGATGAAGATGAGCTGGGTTGATGAAGAGATGGAAGGGCTGAATGTAAAGGACAAGCGCATCAAGGCG
>JALULB010000049.1:0-882 GCA_027041035.1 Sedimenticola sp.
ATTGATCATAGTGGTATGCGAATCGGTGCCGACCAGGGTATCCGGATAGGCTTGCAACACGCCGCCGTTCTCCTGACCGAAGACCACGCGCGCCAGATACTCCAGGTTCACCTGATGCACGATGCCGGTATCCGGCGGTACGACCTTGAAGTTGGAGAAGGCCTTCTGTCCCCATTTCAGGAATTGGTAGCGCTCGCGATTGCGCGAGAACTCCAGCTCGGCGTTCAGTTCCAGCGCCGCGTCCGAGCCATAGTTGTCGACTTGCACGGAATGGTCGATGACCAGCTCGGCGGGTTGCAACGGATTGATACGGTCGGGGTCGCCACCGAGCCGTTTCATCGCGTCGCGCATCGCCGCCAGGTCGACCACGGCGGGCACGCCGGTGAAATCCTGCATCAATACACGCGCCGGGCGGTATTGGATCTCCTGATTCGGCTCCGCCGCCGGATCCCAGTTGGCCAGTGCCTGGATATCCTCGCGCGTGACCGTCTGGCCGTCTTCGTGGCGGAGCAGGTTCTCCAGCAGGATCTGGATGGAAAAGGGCAGACGCACCCGACTCTCGACGGCATCCGTGCGATAGATCTCATACTCTTTTCCGGCGACATCCAGCGTCGCCCTGGCGTTGAAACTGTTACTCATACCGCTGCTCCGATGATTCTGATAATTGCATAACGACCCGGCTCACGCTGAAAACCCGCCATCTCCACGTTCAAAATGGCCATGTACACTCGTCGCCCATGAATTTTCGGTTTTTCGAGGCCGCTCCTCGCGCCCGCAGTGGCCGAAAATTCATGGGCGACGAGTATAACGCACAATTGGCCTCGATCTGACCGATTTCAGGGGATGCCCGAGCCGTTACACAGCGTCGCGCTACGCGCCGCG
>JALULB010000049.1:892-5268 GCA_027041035.1 Sedimenticola sp.
CTCGCCCATGGTGCCTCGACGCTATACTGTCGCCGCTATTGGCTGTTTCTGGAGGAAACGTCGGCGGCAGGGATGCCGCCGTCGAGCCTACAGGGATGTATTCACGGCGTTTTCCGGAAGAAACAGCCAATGGCGGTGACGACTCCTACAGTGCGCGAGTAGTTACACGGGGGATTTTAACCGAATGCCGGCGCTGGCGCATAAAAAAGCCCTGGCTCCGCGAGGAACCAGGGCCTTCGGCAAACAGTCGCCGCGCTGGATCAGTCATCGCCACCGGAGTATGGGGCGGGGACGATGTACGTACCAGCGATACTCGGGATCATTCCGTTTCCGGCGGATGGTAGCCACGTTCTTCCATGCTGGCCTTGCCTTCTTCCATCAGCTCGTCAGCTTTGCTCTTGGCTTTCTGGTAGGTCTCGCTGCTGGTGATCTTTTCCTTCAGGTTGGCGGCGGCTACCTTGGTCTTCTCCATGGACTCGTGCGCCTGCTGCTTGGTGGTTTCCCACGCGGACTTGGATTTATCCACTGCCTTGCTACCCAGTTCCTTGCTCTTGTCGGCGACGGTGTGCGCGACTTCCTTGCTCTTGTCTGCGACGTTGTGCGCGACTTCCTTGGCCTTCTCCACCAGTTTGTCGGAGTCTTCGCCGCAGGCGGTCAGGCCCAGGGCGACGAATGCCAGCAGGGCGGTTGCGAGTAATTGTTTCATGATCTCTCCTGGTTTATTACATCAATATTACAAAGACAGGATTTTCCGCGGATACGCGGAAAATGACTATATCCCGGATGGATGAAAAATAACACATTTCATGCCTCGGTATCAGGTCGTGATGCTATCTGATCGAGGAACGACTGCGCACTTTCGACCCATTTCCGCCGCCCGAGGATCAATTGCTTGCGCGTGCCGCCGAGTTGGCGCCACAGCATGGCGTTGCGTATGCCGCCGAGCAGCAGGGCGCGTATGCTGCCGGCCTTGTCCGGGTTTTGCAGGTAGACCGGCTCTCCGGACACCATGATGCGTGGGGTTACATTGCTGACATGGCGCGCATAGATATCAGCGAGTTGGGAAAGCACCCTTATGCTGGTCAGGTCGTTGTCGTCGAGTTCATGAATGATTGCGGCGATTTCATCATGTATCGCATGAAGATGACTTGGCAAGCGACTGAGTTTTCGTTCCAGGTGCAGCAGCGAGACGACGTAGCGCACGACCTCCATGTCCCGCGCCTGCTTGCCCTCGAACTGAATCACCAACTGCTCCAGGCCGATACGCAGCCCGGCCAGGTCGTCATACACGCCCAGTACGCTGGGGGCGTCCAGTTGAAACAGGCTATGGATGATCGTGCGCATCGCCTGACTGTCCGCGTGTCCGTGTTTCGCCAGCTGCTGGACGAGAAAGGCGGATTGATAGAGCGCGGCCAGCGCCAGCGTTCGATTCTTCATGGGTTGTATCCTTCTTCTATGATGCCGCCGCCGAGGCATTCGCGGTCCCGGTAGAACACGATGGACTGCCCTGGTGTCGCGGCGCGCTGCGGCTGGTCGAAGGCGATGATACAGCCGTCGGGGGTATGTTGCTCGATACGGCAGGCGCACAGGGGTTGGCGATGGCGGATTCTCGCCAGCAGCGGCGCGCCAGCGGGCGGCGCCTCGGCCTGGATCCAATGGAGCTGGCTTGCGCGCAGGCAGCGCGAGAGCAGCGCGGGATGATCATGACCCTGGGCGACTATCAGGCGATTCTCCGGTATGTCCTTGCGGATGACGAACCACGGGGCTTCGGACGCGCCGGCCACACCACCGATGCCGAGGCCCTGTCGTTGGCCGAGGGTGTAGTACATCAAGCCCTGGTGCGTGCCGATGGCCCGACCGTCCTCGGTGTGGATCCCGCCGGGGCTGGCGGGCAGGAAACGGCTCAGAAACTCGCGGAAGCGGTGTTCGCCGATGAAGCAGATGCCGGTACTGTCCTTGCGCTCGAAATTGGGCAGACCGGCCTCTCTGGCCAGCTCGCGCACCTCGGGTTTGCTCAGGTCGGCGAGCGGAAACAGGGTGTGGCGCAGCTGTAACTGGTCGAGCTGATAGAGGAAGTAGGTCTGGTCCTTGTTTTCATCCTTGCAGCGCAGCAGGTGGCAGGCCTTGTCATCCTTGACGACGCGGGCATAGTGGCCGGTGGCGATGGCATCCGCGCCGAGTGCGATGGCATGTTCGAGAAAGGCGCGGAACTTGATTTCCCGATTGCACAGCACATCGGGATTGGGCGTGCGAAAGGCGCGGTACTCGGCTAGAAACAGGCTGAACACCCGATCCCAGTATTCGCTGGAGAAATTGATCGTATGTAGCGGAATATCCAGCTTTTCCGCGACGGCCCGTGCATCCTTCAGATCCTCGGCCGCGGCGCAGTAGTCGGCTTTGTCGTCCTCCTCCCAGTTCTTCATGAAGACAGCGGTGACCTGCCAGCCACGTTGTCGCAGCAGCAACGCGGCGACCGCCGAATCGACACCGCCGGACAGACCGACGACAACATGTCCCGTACTACTCATTGCTCGAAAGGTTCGCCTTTGCGCCACGCGGACAGCGATTGTACAACAGCCGGTTCGCCGTTATCCCGAAACCAGCTGTCGACCACCCAGTATTTTCCCGAGCGGGTCTCTTGCAGGCTTGCAGCCCAATGGATATCGAACAGCCAGGGCGCGCGCCGCACTCGTTCGCGGGGGAGGTGCCAGCGCAGCAGACGACGATCCATCAGCAGCCCGAGGATGCGGCGGGTGTTGCGGGATTCGGCGATACAGTCCAGTTGCCCCGGCTCGCCGACGCGCGCGTTCCTCGCGCGGTCATGCCGGATGGGACTCCGCTGGCCGGCAAGTCGTTCTATCCGGCCGATGGCGAGGCCGACGGCGAGACGCTCTTCCTCTGCCGTCGCGGCCTTTTTCAGCGTGGCCTCGACGCCTTGCAAGGCGATTCCGTCGATCAGCACGGTCTGCTCGTGCTTGCAGCCGAAATCGATGCACAGGGTCAGCCGTTCACCGGTTTCGGCATGCGCGTTGCAAAGGCACGGCAGGAGGGAGAGCAGGCACAGCCGGTTCAGGAGTGATCGGCGACCTTCAGAAATGCGCGTAAAGAGCGTGCGGAGCGAATCCATATGTCCTTGATGCTCAGCGGAAGCGCCTGACTCGCGTGCTTCGCCTTGGCTATGCTGTCGTAGCTGCCATACAGCAGCACATAATGGGGTAGATCGTTCAGTCGGTACATGGCCGAATAGAGCTGCTTGCGCGGCAGACCGTGTTCGTTGATGAAGTGGTCGAGCTGTCTTTGCGAAATCGCCGTGTACAGTTGGATAGTATAGCTATCGCCCGGCGCGTTCTTCAACCAGTCGGGAAACGGTGGCGGGGCCTGTGTCGCGGTTTTTTTTACGGCCGGCTTATCTACGGCCTTGGTGACTGGCGCGGAAGCGGCGCTTTTCAGACGCGCCGCCGGCTTGTGCTTGCGAATGCTTTTTCGTGCGTGCTTTTTCCTGGGTTTTCCGGCGCTTGCAACGTGCTTGTTATAGGCGTCGATTGCCGAAAGCAAACGATTGATCGCGCGATTGTCGCTTTTTCCCAGCTTTTGTCTCTTCCAGTATTGGCGCAGATTGTGCTCGGCGCCCGCAAGATGGACATCGAACAGCTTTTTGTAGCGCGAAGCCGGCGGTGTCGCCGGTAGCGAGATTTCCATGTGACTGGCGGCACGGCCAAACAGATCCGCCCGGAGCGCGCTCTGAATGGCTCGCTCGCGGGCCTCGGCGTCATCCGGCGTGGCGGCAAGAACCGACTCGTATTCGCTCAGCGCGAGCCGCCATTCCTGGTCGGCAAAGGCTTTCTCCGCCCGCTGCCGGGCAGCGTCTTGCGTGGGGCCGGGATTCACCGGCGCGGAGACGCAGCCGGACAACAGCAGAAATCCCAAGGAAACGAGTACGTAAAAACGCCACGTCATCGATCGGCCCGCTGGCGTCATGAACGCACGCGACGGTCGCGTGGCATGCCGGGGTCACGGGAGATGCCCCGAAAGCACCGTCCAGCCCCGATCAACGCCAACCGAGGATAATCGTTCGTGGAATCGACGGACAGACGAGGGTATGCGTTATTCATGGGATTTCCAGGTCAAAAAAGATCGATCGAGCTGGTTCGAGATTCACTGAGATCGCGGAGTTTGTGTTGCTTGATGAGTTCCTCATAGATCTCGACCCGGTTTCGTCCAGCGTGCTTGGCGAAATACAAGGCTCTGTCGGCATTACCGATCACGCTCGAAGGCCCATTCTGCGCGGCGATCTCGACCACGCCGATACTCGCGGTCACCTGTCCGATCTGCGGAAACGGATGATTTTCTATCATTTTTCTCAAGCGTTCAAACAC
>JALULB010000050.1 GCA_027041035.1 Sedimenticola sp.
GATCACCAATATCCATATGACCGATCAGGGCTGCATGCTGCGCGCCTACGATCGCGACATCGTGCAGGCGATGCTGGACTCGCAGGAGGCGCAGACCTTTATCCCGGCGCTGGGCTACATGTATGCCGGCAACCCGACCGAAGTGATCGTCGAGCACGAGGAACGCGCCGCCGGCGAATCCAAGTATCCGCTCTACAAGCTGATCCATCTGAACTTCGACCTGATGACCGGCTTCTCGCTGGCGCCGTTGCAGATCTTCTCGGTGGTCGGTTTCTTCATCTCGGCGGTGTCGTTCTTCTTCGTCATCTATCTGGCGTTGCGGCGCTTGATCGTCGGGCCGGAGGTCGAGGGCGTGTTCACGCTGTTCGCTATCCTGTTCTTCGTCGCCGGCATCATCCTGTTCGGCATCGGTCTGCTCGGTGAGTACGTCGGACGCATCCTGGTGCAATCGCGCGGTCGGCCACGTTATCTGGTCGGTTGCGTGCTGAGCAAGGACAGCGACAAGGATTGCCCGGAATGACGCAGGCGGGCAGGGCGGTGGTGTTCGCCTACCATGATGTCGGCGTGCGCTGCCTGTCGATGCTGCTGGCGCACGATGTCGATGTCGCGCTGGTGGTCACGCACAGTGACAATCCCGACGAGAACATCTTCTTCGCCAGCGTCGCGGAACTCGCCGGGCTGGCCGGCATCCCAGTCGTCACGCCGGACGACCCGAACACGCCGGCGCTGGTCGAGCGCCTGCGAGCCATCGCGCCGGACTGGCTGTTCTCGTTCTACTACCGGCACATGCTCGACGAGACGATCCTGGGTGTAGCGCGCGTCGGCGCGTTCAACATGCATGGCTCGCTGTTGCCGAAATACCGTGGCCGCGTGCCGATCAACTGGGCGGTATTGCATGGCGAGAGCGAGACCGGCGCGACCTTGCACCGCATGGAACTGAAGCCGGATGCCGGTGCGCGGCTGAGCCAGCGGCGCGTGCCGATCCTGCCGAACGACACCGCGCACCAGGTGTTCGGCAAGGTCGTCGTTGCCGCCGAGCTGGCGCTGGAGGACGCCCTGCCCGGTATCCTGCGCGGCGATATCGACGAGACACCGCTGGAGCTGTCCGCGGGCAGCTACTTTGGTGGCAGAACGCCGGAGGATGGCCGGGTTTCATGGCATAATGACGCGTGGTCGATCCACAACCTGATCCGCGCCGTCGCGCCACCCTATCCGGGCGCGTTCTGTGATGTGCCGGGCGATGCCGACGCGCGGCGCCTGCACCTGCTCGGCAGCTACTATCGCGGCGAGCCGGCGCGTGGCGACCGGGCGCGCTTGTATTGGGAGCGGGGTCGTTCCCATGCCGACTGCATCGATGGCGAACGCCTGCTGTTGACCGCGCTGGCGCTGGACGGCGCGCCGCTGGACGAAGCCGCGTTTCGCGCCCGTTTCGGCGAAGAAATCCTTTTCAACTAGCTTTGGAGCCCGCATGAATATCCTGATCCTTGGTGTCAACGGTTTTATCGGACATCATCTGTCGCAACGCATCATCGACACCACCGACTGGAACGTCTATGGCATGGACATGCAGTCCGATCGCCTCTCCGGCCTGCTGGATCACGAGCGCTTCCACTTCTTCGAGGGCGACATCACCATCAACCACGAATGGGTCGAGTACCACATCAAGAAATGTGATGTGTTGCTGCCGCTGGTCGCGATCGCCACGCCGGCCACCTACGTGAAGAACCCGCTGGCGGTGTTCGAGCTGGATTTCGAGGCCAATCTGCCGCTGATCCGCGCCTGCGTGAAGCATGGCAAGCGGGTGCTGTTTCCGTCGACCTCCGAGGTCTATGGCATGTGCCGCGACAAGGCCTTTCATCCCTACGAATCCGAACTGGTGCTCGGACCGATCACCAAGCCGCGCTGGATCTACTCCTGCTCGAAGCAGTTGCTCGATCGCGTCATCGCCGCCTATGGCCAGCAGGCCGGCCTGGAATACACCCTGTTCCGGCCGTTCAACTGGATCGGCGAGGGCCTGGACAGCCTGCATACCGCGAAGGAGGGCAGTTCCCGCGTGGTCACCCAGTTCCTCGGTCATATCGCGCGCGGCGAGCCGATCCAGTTGGTCGATGGCGGCCTGCAACGGCGCAGCTTCACCGATGCCTCGGATGGCATCAGCGCGCTGATGAAGATCATCGAGAACAAGGACGGCCGGGCCTCCGGCAACATCTATAACATCGGCAACCCGGCGAATGATCTGTCCATCCGCGAACTGGCCGAGTTGATGCTGGAGATCGCCCAGGAGTTTCCGGAATACCAGCCAGGCGCGGCGAAGACCACCATCGTCGAGACCTCGTCCGGCAAATACTATGGCGAGGGCTACCAGGACATCCAGACGCGCGTGCCCTGGATCGAGAATACCAAGCAGGATCTCGGCTGGGCGCCTAAGGTCGACGTGAAAGACGCCCTGCGCGGGATATTCGACGCCTATCGCGACCAGGTCGCCGAGGCGCGCGCCTTGCTCGATAGCTGATGCGCATCGGGCTGAAGGTCGATGTCGACACCCTGCGCGGCACGCGCGAGGGCGTGCCGGCGTTGCTGCGCCTGTTCGACGAATACGCCGTCAAGGCGACCTTCCTGTTCAGCCTGGGTCCGGACCATACCGGTCGCGCGCTGAAGCGGGTCTTCCGCCCGGGATTTCTGAGCAAGGTCAGCCGCACCTCGGTGACCAGCCATTACGGCATCAAGACCCTGCTGTACGGCACGTTGCTGCCCGGTCCGAACATCTCGAAGCACGCCGGCGACATCATGCGCGCGGTGCGTGACGCGGGTCACGAGGTCGGCATCCATTGTCATGATCATATCAAGTGGCAGGACGCTGTCGCGCGCAAGGACGCCGAATGGACGCGCCGGGAGTTCGTCAAGGCGGTCGAGGCGTTCAAGCAGGTCTTCGGCGAGGCGCCGCGCACCCATGGCGCGGCCGGTTGGCAGATCAACCCGCATGTGCTGACGCTGGAGGAGGAGTTCGGCCTGGACTACGCCAGCGATGGGCGCGGCAAGACGCCATTCTACCCGGAATTGCAGGGCGTGCGCGTGCGTGTGCCGCAGATTCCGACCACCCTGCCGACCCTCGACGAGCTGATCGGCGTCGATGACATCAGCGAAGACAACGTGCACGAATACGTCTTCGTCGAGAGCCAGAAGCCGTTGCCGTTCCACGTCTACACCCTGCATGCCGAACTGGAGGGCATGAAGCTGCTGCCGGTGATGGAGAAACTGCTGGTGATGTGGAAGGGCTCGCAGCGTGAACTGGGCAGCGTGCGCGACATCTATGAACAACTGCCGCTGGAAGAGCTGGCCGTGCATGAACTCGGCTGGGGTGAACTGCCGGGTCGATCGGGGCACCTGATCATGCAGGGGCGGCCGCTGGCGAGAGACTCCAATGCACAAGAAGATCAAGAATAAGGAACTGCGTGATACTGTCTATTCCGCGCCGTCCGGAATCCACGGCACCGGCCTGTTTGCCGCGAGGCGGATAGAGAAAGGTGAGTATATCGGCACCTATGGCGGGCCGTCGGCGAAACGCGACGGCACCTATGTGCTGTGGGTGTACAACGAGGACGGCACGGTCGCCGAGGCGCGCAGCGGCCGCAACCTGCTGCGCTATCTGAATCACGCCAAGCCCGGCAACGCCGAGTTCGACGGCTTCGACCTGTACGCCATCAAGCTCATCCGCAAGGACAAGGAGATTACCTTCAACTACGATGGCGAGTAGGGCTGTCGAGTTCCGGGTATCGCTTACTTCAATAAAAACAGTAGGATACCCGGATATTCTGGCCTGCTAGCTCAATTCAGGCGAAAGCGCCCTGTGATTCCACGTTGAAAGCCTTCAGCATCGTGCTGAAACTTCGATTGTTGCTGCCAACCAACAACGCCTCGAAGACCTCGCGTTCCGTCCAACCGATCTGCGTCAGTGCATCCAGCGCCTCCCGTGTCTGATGCATCGGATCATCCAACGTGGCCAGCACGTGCTTCAGCAAGGCCTTTTCCTTGTCGCTGATCGGCGCCATGTCGGGGTTGTCGCGCGCCGCGTGAACGGCCCCGATGTCGACGCCGAGATTCGTCAGGATCGCCTCGTTGAAATCGATGCAGAAATTACACTCGCTTTTCGACGCCACCAGGTAACGCACCAGGGCAAGAAACTCCTGCCGGAAGCCCGGATGCGCCATGAAGTACCCCACGTTGCCGAGAAACGCTTCGAGCAGGGGTGGACTCACGCTATAGAGCTTGAGGCCGTCGGGTACGAAACCCAAATGCTCTTCGGCCATCGCAAACAGGGCGTCGACCTGGGTTTGTTCCTCGCTGTTCAGGGCTGGGGTTATCAGTGCTGCTTGTGTCATCGTCTTCTCCTTCGGATAAAATACAGACTGGTCAGTCTATATCGTGGGTAAAAAAACTCATCCGTTCAGATGAGTCTTCAGAAACTGTATCGCTTGCTCAAGTGCTTTCGGTGCCTGTCTGGCCTTGTCGAGCAACAACGCGCCCTCAACCAGGCTGAGGATGGTTTCGGCCTCGTCCTCCGGTTCCAGGTGTTTGTCGATTTCTCCGAGCTGCATGGCTTCATCCAAGAGTCCACTGAAAAGTTGGCGGTAGCGCGAGAATACACTATCGAGCTTCTTTCGCACCAAGTGGCTGTCGGTGCTCAGTTCCAGGGTAAAATTACCGAAGAAACAGCCACATATGTTGCCTTTTTCATACTGTGTCTTGTGTCTTTGCAGAATCACGTCCAGCACCGTGAACAACCGTTCCAATGGTCCGATCCGCTTGCCGGCCAATGCACTCCGTACCTCGGCCTGGACCTTGTCGAAGTGCCACTCGATCACCTCTACCGCGAGCAGCTCCTTGCTTTTGAAGTAGTAATAGAAATTGCCCTTGGTGACGCCCGCCGCGCCAATGATTGCATCCAGGCCGGTGGCGTTGTAGCCATGCAGGTAGAACAGCTCATCGGCGGTGCGCAGAATCTTCTCGCGAGTGGCGGTGGCTTTGGCGGATAGTGCGTTCATCATTAAATAGACCGGTCAGTATAAAGTTGATTTAAGCATCCGGATCGTGGCTTGTCAAGGGTTGTTTCGTTGGATGGGTGAAAGGCGGGATCCGTGTTGGAGGGGACTCGAACCATTGGCGCGTAATTCCGAATAAGTATAGTAATGTGCTACTACAGGTATCTATTAGCAGGTCTTCTCATGATTTCGTTGCGTAATGTATTTTTTCCTCGATACTGAGCGTCAACGACGGGGATCGGCCCGGTCGTTGATGATAAGGAGAAAGAAAATGCATGAAAGTGATATTCAGAGTCATTCCTCCGGATGGTTGTTCTATGTGAAGGCATCATTCGTGGCGTCATTGGTCGCGATGGGCGCCGGCATCTTGTTCATGCCGATGGATCTCAGGGTGCAGGGGTACTTCGCGATCAGCGCCCTGTTCCTGGTCAGCTCCTCGTTCACGCTGGCCAAGACAATGCGCGACGAGCATGAATCACAGCGCCTGATCCATAAGATCAACGAGGCGAAAACCAACAAGATAATCAGCGAGTTCACAGAGTAAAGGGAGAATCAGGATGAATTTGTTGCAAAAGATCGCAACGGCGTTTCGCGGCGCGGGCAGGGAGACCCTGGAGCAGGTCGTGGATGCCAACGGATTGCGGATCTTCGAGCAGGAGATCCATGACTGCCAGCATGCCATCACAACGGCCAAGCGGCAGTTGTCGAACGTGCTCGCCGAGCGCATGCGCCTGCAACGCGATATCACGGAGGTCGAGTCCGCCATCGCCGGGGCGGAGGGCAGATTGGCGGACGCCATCACGGCGGATGACGCGGAGCGGATGCGCCGCGATGCCGAATGGATCGCGGACAAGGAGCAATTCAAGCGCAAGCAGTCGGATAAATTGTCGCGGATACGGGATCACGAGGCTCGCCTGAAGAAAGGCCTGAAGGCCGCGGTTCGCCAGGTGGAGGACTATCAATTGGAACTGCGAGCGATGAAAACCACGGAAAGCGCGAGACGCGCCACGCTGGAGACCTCGGGCCACATCTCGCTGATTGACAATCGGCTGTCGAGGACGATGGAATCACTCGATCGGATAAAATCCCGGCAACAAGCGTTCGCGGATTCGATGGAAGCAATGGTGGAAGTGGACGAGGTGCTGTCCCGTGACCAGGAGATGCACCGGAAGCAGCAACAATCGGCGGCCGCCGCCGTGCTGGATCGCGTCAGGCGCGGAATGGAGGACGCCGGGAATCGCCAGGCGGCGGGCGCGGAGGCTGTCCGAGAATAGCCTCTGCTCGCTCAAGAACAACGCTTGCAAAAGTGGGCGGTAACGGCGTTGGAAACCGCTCCCAAAACCGCTGGCATCGCGATTTCGGCAAGCCGATCGCGGTTGCAAACCGCTCCCACAACCACGCGGCTATCTCTTGTGGGAGCGGATTGCATCCGCGATGAATGCTGCCGAAGCCCTACGATTTCCCGGACAGCCTCCCGGGGCCGACGAGATCCGGCGCGGCGCTTACCGGTTCAGCCATGTCAACAGATCCCCGGGGGCGGCGATCATCCCTTCCGCCCCCCAGGCCTCTGGCCTGTCTTCCGCGCCGATATAGCCGAACAACGCGACCAGCGCGGGCATGCCGGCGTTGTGCGCGGCTTCGATGTCGCGCTCGGCGTCGCCCAGATACAGGGTTTCGCCGGGTTCGGAGCCAAGCTGTCGGCAGGCGGTCAGCATCGGCAGGGGATGCGGTTTACGCTCGGCGGTGGTGTCGCTGCTGACGATGCTGGCGGCGCGTCCGTCCAGTTCCATCGCGGCGAGCAGCGGATCGGTCAGCCAGCTGGGTTTGTTCGTGACGATCCCCCAAGGGATGGCGCGCCGTTCCAGCGCTTCGAGTACCTCGGGCATGCCGGGGAAAAGCCGGGTCTGGCGACAGATATTCTCCTGGTAGAGGCGCAGAAAGGTCTGGCGCAGGGGTTCGAAACCGGGGTCTTCCGGTTCGATGCCGAAGCCGAGGCGAATCAGCGCGACGCCGCCATGCGAAACCGCCGGGCGGATGATCTCGAACGGCAGCGCCTCGCGGCCGTTCAAGCGCAGGGTTTCGTTCAATGCCCAGGCGAGGTCGGGGGCGGTGTCGGCGAGGGTGCCGTCCAGGTCGAACAGCACGCCATGCATGGCCGTCATGCTTTTTCGGTGCAGGACAGGTAATTCACCGAGACATCGCGTGGGTCGAGTTTGTAGGTATCCGTCAGCGGGTTATAGGTCATGCCGCTCAGATCGCGGGTGCTCAGTCCGGCGCGCCGCGCCCAGGCATCGAGCTCGGACGGACGGATGAAGCGCGCGTATTCATGCGTGCCGCGCGGCAGCAGGCCGAGCACGTATTCGGCGCCGACGATCGCGAACAGGTAGGACTTCGGATTCCGGTTCAGGGTCGAGAAGAACACCTTGCCGCCGGGCTTGACCAGCGTCGCGCAGGCGCGGATCACCGATTCCGGGTCGGGTACGTGCTCCAGCATCTCCATGCAGGTGACGACATCGAAGTCGCCGGGGCGTTCCTCCGCCAGGGCTTCGACGGGCTGTTGGCGGTAATCCACTTGCAGCCCGCTTTCGTGCAGATGCAGTTGGGCGACGCGGATATTCATTTCGCCCATGTCGATCGCGGTGACATGCGCGCCGCGCGCGGCCATGCTCTCGGCGAGTATCCCGCCGCCGCAACCGACATCCAGTACCGTTTTGCCCTCCAGCGCGGCGTGCCCGTCGATATAGTCGAGGCGCAGCGGGTTGATCTCGTGCAACGGCTTGAATTCGCTGTGTGGGTCCCACCAGCGCGAGGCGAGGGCCTCGAACTTGCTGATTTCGGCGGGATCGACGTTGGCGGCGGTTTCGGACATGACGGCATCCTGTTGGCTGGCGGAGGCTGGATCTGCCTCCGCCAAATTATATAGCCTCCGCCGGTGATGGGGTACAATGGCGCGCATTTATCCGACGAAAACAAGGTAAACGATGGAAAAAATCAAGGTGGAAAACCCGGTCGTCGAGCTCGACGGCGACGAGATGACACGCATCATCTGGCACTTCATCAAGGAGAAACTGATTCTCCCGTATGTGGATCTGCCGATCCGTTACTACGACCTGAGCATCCAGAAGCGCGACGCGACCGACGACCAGATCACCATCGACGCGGCGAACGCCATCAAGGAGGTCGGTGTCGGCATCAAGTGCGCGACCATCACGCCGGACGAGGCGCGCGTCGAGGAGTTCGGCCTGAAGAAGATGTGGCGCAGCCCGAACGGTACGATCCGCAACATCCTCGGTGGCACGGTGTTCCGCGAGCCGATCATCTGCGAGAACATCCCGCGCTACGTCGGCGGCTGGACCCACCCGATCGTGATCGGTCGTCATGCCTTCGGCGACCAGTATCGCGCGACCGACTTCAAGGTGCCCGGCGCGGGCCGCCTGACGATGAAGTTCGAACCGGCCGACGGCGGCGAGGCGGTCGAATACGAGGTCTTCGAGTTTCCCGAGGCCGGTGTCGCGATGGGCATGTACAACCTGGATGAATCCATCCGTGGTTTCGCGCGTTCCTGCATGCATTTCGCCCTGGCGCGCAAGTGGCCGCTGTACATGTCCACCAAGAACACCATCCTGAAGGCCTACGACGGCCGCTTCAAGGACCTGTTCCAGGAGGTCTACGAGGCCGAGTTCAAGGCCGACTACGAAGCCGCCGGCATCTGGTACGAGCATCGCCTGATCGACGACATGGTCGCCTTCGCGATCAAGACCAGCGGCAAGTTCGTCTGGGCGTGCAAGAACTACGACGGCGACGTGCAGTCCGACGTGGTCGCGCAGGGCTTCGGTTCGCTCGGTCTGATGACCTCGGTACTGCTGACCCCGGACGGCAAGGTCGCCGAGGCAGAGGCCGCGCACGGCACCGTCACGCGCCATTATCGCCAACACCAGCAGGGCAAGAAGACCTCGACCAACCCGATCGCATCGATCTTCGCCTGGACGCGCGGCTTGCTGCATCGCGCCAAGCTCGACGGCAATGACGGGTTGAAAGCCTTTGCCGAGACCCTGGAGCAGGTCTGCGTGGATACCGTCGAGTCCGGCTATATGACCAAGGACCTGGCCTTGCTGGTCGGTGACGACACGCCGTTCATGACCACCGAGGAATTCCTCGCCAAGCTCGACGAAGGCCTGCAAGCCCGGATGGGCGGCTGAGTCCCCGGGGTGCTGAATCAGCTCGGCGCGCTGCTGCGCGATGCCGGTCGGCAACTGCTGTTGCCACGCCTGCATCGCGTAACGCGTGACTACAAGGCCGATGGCAGTGTCGTCACCGAGGCGGACCTGGCCTTGCAGGATCACTTGCTGCAAGCGTTGGACACTCGCTGGCCCGGAATCTCGCTGCTGTCCGAAGAGATGCCGGAGGCGCAACGCCGGCGCGCGCTGGACAACGCCACGCAAGGCGTCTGGGCATTGGACCCGCTCGATGGCACGACCAACTTCGCCAGTGGCATCCCGTACTTCTGTATCTCGCTGGCGTTGATTCGCCATGGGGAGCTGGAGCTGGGCGTCGTCTACGATCCGAATCGCGACGAGCTGTTCACCGCCGAACGGGATGGCGGCGCCGCGTTGAACGGCGAACCCCTGCGGCTGACGCCACTCGATCTGCCACTGCGCAAGGCGGCGGCGATCGTCGATCTGAAGCGTCTGCCGAGCGCGATGGCGACACGACTGGCCACCGCGCCGCCATACTGCTCGCAACGCAGTTTCGGTTCGGTCGCGTTGGACTGGTGCTGGCTGGCGGCCGGACGCGGGCAATTGTACCTGCATGGCAGCATGAACCTGTGGGACTACGCGGCGGGTCTGCTGGTCTTCCAGGAATCCGGCGGTCATGCAAGTACCCTGGATGGCGAAGCGGTGTTTCTCCCGCGCCTGGAGAAACGCTCCGCCGTGGCCGCCGTGGAGCGGCGCTTGTTCGATGCCTGGCGGCGGGGATTGGCCGCACCAGATCAAGACGCGTGAGTGTGCCCGACACAGGGAGGTTTTCAGCAACTTACGCGATCATGCTAGAATATTAGACTTTTAAAATATACGGGAGAGAATCCGTGGCAGTGGTTGAACTGAATAAAGACACCTTTGAAGATGCGGTGAAAGACCATAGTTTCGTCATCGTCGATTTCTGGGCGCCCTGGTGCGGCCCCTGCCGCAGCTTCGCGCCGACCTACGAGAAGGTTTCCGAGGAGTTCCCGGACATCCTGTTCGCCAAGGTGAATACCGAGGACGAACAAGAGATCGCGGCGCACTTCAGCATCCGCTCCATTCCCACGTTGATGGTTTTTCGCGACAACATCATCATCTACAGCGAAGCCGGCGCGCTGCCGGAAGCCGCGTTCCGCGAGTTGGTCTCCAAGGCCGGCGAGCTGGACATGGACGAGGTGCGCAAACAGGTGGAAGAACAACAATAGTTGTCGTGGCGCCGCCGTCGGTCTCGGTTCGACCGACGGCGGGTCCTTGTGACAGGCCGTGCTGTTCCCGTATATTCGACAGTGCGGATATTGAGCCGTAACTTGCACGGTATCAGCTGTTTAGCTCTTGATTTATTACATTGAAATAAGCTTTTTTAACGAAATATCTTGTCCCAAGGGAGCAACAGCGGAACCGAATTATCTTTAATCAGTAAGTATTGCCCAAGGACGTGGGCTGGCGGTGGAATCGCCACGTCCGGGGGGAAGGTGGATTATGAAAAAACAGAACAACGTCGGAGACGTGGAGAGTAGTGAACAAACGTCCTCGTACAGCCCCTCATTCGAGGAGGAAAGCAAGGCCCCACGTCGGGGTCGTCCGGTTTCACTGGATGTGCTGAAAAGGAAACTCGCGGAGGCCGAACAACGTGCCGTGGCGGAGCGGGACAAGCGTCGGACCCAGGTCGCGGAAGCGCGTGACAAGGCGGCGCGCGCGGTCGCGGAAAAGATGGTGATGCGCAGTGAACTGGCCAAAGTCCGGCGGGAACTGGCCGCCGTAACCAAACAATGGGCAGCGGAACGGAAGGAAGCCACGCGTGCCGCGAAGAAGGCGGCGGCCTGGGATGTCGCGCTGGAGAAGTTTCGCCGTCGCTGGGAGAAGGAATACCAGGAGAAAGAAGCGCGCGCGCGCAAGCGGGGTCCGGGCCGACCGAAGAAACGCGGGCGCCCGAAGGGCTCGCGGAACAAGCCCAAGGAATCACAGGCCTGATCGAGCCCTCCGCCTCGCTCGATACCTGGCGGAGGCTATAAATTCGTGGTAACTACTCCGCGAGTAGATCAAATAAAGGGTAACTGCTCAGATCGCCGCTGAAATACGTCAGATCAAGGCAAAAAATGTGATCGTTACAGGGACGTAACTTATTAGGGCAATGCAGGAGCAATTGCCGGTTTACACGTGTAAATGACCATTTTTGAACGCAGAGCTGGCGCATTTCAGCGGTTAGCTGAGTAGTTACGAAACTTTCGGGTTGAATCGCGGCGACACCATCACACGGAACCATCAGGAGAACGCGCATGCAAACCATCATGTTGATGAACGCCAAGGGTGGCTGCGGCAAGTCCACGCTGGCCACCAATCTGGCCACCTGGTATGCCGACGAAGGCTTCAAGGTCGCGCTTGCCGACCATGACCCACAAGGCTCGACGCTGGACTGGCTGGAGGCGCGCCAGGACTACGAAGGCATCCCGGAGATCGCCGCCATCGACGCGGTGAATGGCCCGGCGCGCGCGCCGAGGGGAACGGATTATCTGATCATGGACGTACCGGCGAGCATCCACGGCAAGGATATCAACGCCCACCTGCGACGCGTCGATACCATGATCATGCCGGTGCTGCCCTCGCCGCTGGACATCCGCGCGTGCAAGCGCTATCTGAAGGAACTGAGCAAGAACAACCGCATCGCGCGCGGCCAGCTACGCGTCGGCGTGGTCGCCAACAGGGTGCGCGAGAATACCCGCGCTTTTCACGAACTGGAGGCATTCCTCAATGGCCTGGAGATCCCGTTTCTCGGCAAATTGAGGGAAAGCCAGAACTACATCCGCGCGGCGGAAACCGGGCTGGGGATCTTCGAGCTGGCGCCGTCACAGGTGTATGCCGATGTGGTGCAGTGGGACGCCATCATCGACTGGCTGAACGAGCAATAACGGACCGCCCGTGTTACCGCCGCAGGCAATCGACAAGGCCGGCATCGAGATCGGGGAAGCGGAACGTCACGCCGAGTTCCTCGCGCGCGCGCCGGTTGCGGAGGCGCCGGGATTCGCGCAGATAGCTCAGCAATCCGGGTGACAAGCGGCCTTCCGCCTCGGCAAGCGAAATCTCCGGCAGGCGTGGCAGACCGGCCGCGTCGGCGACCCGGTGAAAGTAATCGGTCATGTTGCCCGGCCTGCCGTCACAGGCATGGTAAACCCGACCGGGCAGCCCCCGTCGCATCGCAGCGACACACAGACTCGCGAGATCATCGACGTGGATGCGATTGGTATACGGCGCCTCGTCGCGGCGAACGATCGGCTCGCCCGAGCGGATGCGCGCCAGGGGCAGGCGACCCGGGCCATAGATGCCGGCGACACGCAGGATCACGACCTCCACGCCGCTGGCCTCTGACCAGGACAACAACGCCTGTTCGGCAACCCGGCGCCGCCAGGCGCGATCGGCGCCCGGATTCGGAGGCCGGTCCTCCTCCACCCAGTCGCCCCCACAATCACCATAGACACCGGTGGTGCTGATATACACGACACGCCTGGGTATCCCGGTTCCGCAGGCATGCAGCCACGCCCGCAGACGACTGTCCTCGCGACCCTCGCCGGGTGGCGGAACGAAATAGAACACCGAAGACGCGGCAGCCGGTAACGCGGGCAGTCCGCCATCCTCGATGGAATCAAGATCGGCAAGCCGTGCGCGCACACCCAACGCCTTCAAGCGCGCCACCGAGGCGGAACCGCGCACGACGGCTTCGACAGCCTGTCCATCGGCTTGCAGCAGGCGTGCTACCCGACGACCGACATATCCACATCCAACAACAAGCATACCCTGGATCAGCTATCCTCGCTGTACTTGTCGTCTTCCTTCTTCTGCGCGCGCTGAATCTCGAACTGGCGGCGCATCTCGACTACGTCCTTGCGCGCCTCCAGACGTTGCTCATAGTAGCCATCCTTGTCTTGGATGGTCTTCTCGCCATACAGTACCTGCTTCAACAGGCGGCTGCCGAACTTCATCAAGGCGATGTCGTCCTGTTCGATTTCAGCATACAATTCGTCCGGCAGATCCCAGGCGTTGCGGAAGGTATCGCTGAGCACGAAACGGCGAAAGCGATCGATATCGTAGTTCGCCATGAAAAACAGTTGCAGGCTCAGCTCGGGCGGCTTGCCGATCGTCGGGCCGGCGGATTTCTTCTTCAGGATCAGCTGCATGAATTCACGGTTCATCTCATCGTAATCCGCGACCTGCTGCTCCGCGCGATACTCGTCGATGGTCAGCTCGCGATCCTCTTCATGACCCTTGCAATGATCCTCGCGCACCAGGGCGTATTGAATCTCCTCGGTCGGCGACTCCTTCGCCTTCATCGCCAGATTGGCGACGGGATAATAGCGGCAGGCGGTGGGGCGGTCTTCGTATACGCTGCAACCCGCGTCGGTCATGAACAAGCATTGGCCACTGTCGTCGGTACGCATCTTGACGCCGGGCATGCCATCGCCGTCCATCTGGAACGGTACGGTATGCTGCTTCAGAAACGCCGAGCTGTCCACCTCGAAGCGCTGCTTCAGGCGGATGATGTCGTAAGGGGTCAAGGTGATGTCGGCTTGCTTGCAACAGGCATTGAAGCAGGAAATACCCTTGTGGCAACGGAAGCGGATCTTGCTCTCCGTGGTCAGCATCTCGGGCATCACTTCACTTTGGAACGGCAGATCGAAGGGTTCGCTCATGATGGTTTCCTCGTAACGACGCCGGCAAAAGGGGAGCTGTCGGCGGTATAGACGGTCAGGGGGGCGGATATTGCGCTGATTTTGGCAATTTGTCCAGTTTTTGGTCAGTTATCCCACAAGCAGAATCGCTGAACAAAAACCAGTCGGAAGCCAGGGTTGGTAAAAACGAAAAAAGCCCGGATGCTCTCGCATCCGGACTTTTCCCGGCTCGGTCAAATCGTTCTTACTTGAACAACTTGGCCTTGTCGACGATATCGACGTGAGCGCGCTTGAAGCAGGTCCAGGTCTTGGTGCTGCGATCGTAAACAGAGTTTACGAAGCAATGCCAATTTTCTTCGTCCACGAAGTTTTTGTCCATGCGATAGTAGAAACCCGGGTAACGGGATTCTTCACGGAACTGGATGTGCTTCATGTGAGCTTCCGCAGTCAGGATGCGATGGTAGTTTTCCCACGCACGCAGCAGTTCATGCAGATCCTTGGCACGCATCTTCAGCGCGTCTTCCTTCAGATCATTCAGCTTCTCTTCCGCCACGGACAACATCTTCTCGTTGGTCGTGTAGTAGGTGGCAACACCCGCGACATACTCGTCCATGGCTTTCTGCAGACGGAACTGCAGCATGCGAGGCGTGATGTAGTTGGGGTTGACGTCGATCGCGGTACTGTAATCCTTGAATTCCAGGTAGGTTTTCACCGGCTGGTAGATCTCGGCAACCAGATCGTCCACGGAATCGGCCAGCTCGACGTTGTAGTCCTTGTTGTCGATGACATACTGGACCATGGACTTCGCGCACATGCGACCCTCGGCATGCGAGCCGGAGGAGAACTTGTGACCGGAAGCGCCAACGCCGTCACCGGCGGTGAACAGACCGTTGACGGTGGTCATGCCACGGTAACCCCAGTGCCAGCCGGACGGCAGGTGCTCGGGAACACCGGACTCGGTCTCTTCGGTCGGCGCGCCGACATCGGTCGGACCCGAAACCCAGATACCGCAGCAACCGGAGTGAGAGCCCAGCAGGTACGGCTCGGTAGGCATGAGCTCGGAGTTCTTCTTCTCCGGCTCGATGTTCTCGCCCGCCCAGATGCCGCACTGGCCGCTGCACATATCCAGG
>JALULB010000051.1 GCA_027041035.1 Sedimenticola sp.
GCAATACGCGCTGTCGTCGTCCGGGTTTGCCGCAGAACCCCCTGCTGCCTCCCGATGCCACCCGGACCCGATGTCTCTCGAATGGTTCTCCCCACAGGAAACTGCCTTACGTCCCCGATCGTTTTTCACTACCCGTTTGTGTGATATTTCCTATCTCCAAGCTGGCTTATTCTCCTTTCCCTCGTCCCGATACCTGCCAGACTTAACCCATATCGAACAGTAAGATTCTTATCTCAGGGAGCGAGAAGCATAAAATTCACATTCTTGCAAGTGTCAAAATACTTTACATGTGCGTGACTATGGTCACCAAAATTGACGTGGGCACTTGGTAGTGAAAAACATGTTTATTTCCATATGCTTGCCAGGGTTCCCTCAGTGAACGCTTATTTCCTGTCCATCACGACTGGATAAATTAATGCGAATTTATCGTCGTATTATTTTACATGGTGGGATGCGGTTTTTGTGGGTTGCCTTGGTTCTGAGGGGTAATTAACTATCTGAAATAACAAGCATTAAATATTTATATCCTTTGCTTCTGAGTTATTGGCATAAATACTGTATGAATAAAACATGTTCCTGAACGCGGGCTTCATTTTGGCTTGGTTGCCGTTGTTTCCTTGGGATCAGGGAAAAAATAAAAAATTGTGATGAACATCACAAAGTATCAGGTTGCAGGTTTACCCGGATATATCGTGAATCTTCCGGGTGAGTCACGGGAAGGTTGCCCGTCGAGGGCCTCGGAATCGAATGCTACCGGGTCTTCAGGAACAAAACGTTGAACTCGCGGATTGGGTGCTTGCGCAGCCATTGGACCCATCGCGGAGTTTCCCGTGCGGTCGTGAGGATCGATACCCGGTCCTGATACCCGCGTTATCACGCTACCTCTTGGGGGGGAATATGGCTACAAGAAGAGATGTATTGAAGTTCGGGCTGGCCAGCGCGGCCTACACGGGGGTGCCGAAACCGGCCTCCTCCAATCTTTTGTTTCCAGATGGTTTTCAGCCGTCCTGGGTGTATGATCCGAGTCCGCCGGCAACGCCGTTTGTCGCACCGCTTTTCGAGATGCCGGTCGCCCGACCGGTGCCGCCCGGCACCCTGGATCCGGCGCCGGATCCGTTGCGGCATCAACGTTTCGATGAGTTTCCGCCGGAGAAATACTATATCCAGCGTGTCCAGGAGTTTCTCTGGCAGTATCACCCGGAGCCACCCTATGATCAGGGTACCTGGAGCTGGGGCTTCAATGGCACAACACCGGGCGAAACCTTTCATGTGAACTACCGGGATGGCCAGAATGTCGGTGGCGCCTTCGTGCGACGCATCAACGAACTGCCGCCGGTGGGCCAGCAGCGGGCGCGTTTTGCGCTGCCGTCGGTAACCCTGCATGTGCACAATGGGCATCAGGCGTCGGAAAGCGACGGGATTCCAATGGATTTCTTTGGCCCCGGCGAGTTCTGGGACCATCATTATCCAACCTTTCCAGCCGGTTTCGACGACCGCGAGAAGCTGTCGACATTGTGGTATCACGATCATCGACTCGATTTCACCGCGCCGAACGTCTACGCCGGGCTGAGCGGTTTTCATCTGCACTTCGATGAGAAGGATTCGAATGATGAAACGGATACCCGCGCCGGCGCGTTTCGTCTGCCCAGTGGCCGATACGATGTGCCATTGATGCTGCATGACGTGAAGTTCGATCAGTCCGGCCAGGTCGTCTGGGACTTCTTCACGCCAACCGCCGATCCGACCGATCCACCGCCGTTTCCGAACAGCGATTACAGCTATACGGTCAATGGCATGCTGGGCGACCGTTTTACCGTGAACCGGACCATTCAGCCCTATTTCCGGGTCGAGGCGCGCAAGTACCGTTTCCGCATCCTCAATGGTGGGCCATCGCGCTTCTACGACCTCTCGCTGCGCGCGGACAGCCGCCTGGGCCGTCGCGCGCGGCGCGGCGAGCGTTTCTACGTGTTGTCCACCGATGGCAACCTGTTGCCGGAGCCGCTGATCAAACGGCACATCACCCTGGCGGTGGCGCAGCGCCACGATGTCGTCATCGATTTCTCGCACTTTCGCCCGGGCGACCGGGTCTACCTGGTGAATCGCCTGGAGATGCGCGAGGACGGCGCCGGCCCGACCGGACGTTATCTGGATGAAGGTGATCTGATCATGCGTTTCGATGTCGTGCCGCGCCAGCATCGGGATCGCAGTCGTATCCCGGATCATATGCGTGACCTGCCACCGATCAACTTCGATGAGGTGCGTCGCGAGCGCTTGTTCGTGTTCGACTATGACAACGGGCTGTGGACGATCAACGGCAAGTTGATGGATCCGAACCGGGTCGATGCCGCGATCGAGCAGGGCAGCGCGGAGATCTGGACATGGCGCAACGCCGGAAATGCCTGGTCGCATCCGATTCACAGTCATTTCGAGGAGTTCCAGATTCTGGAGCGTAATGGCAAGCCGCTGTCCCACCACGATGTCCAGCGATCGCGTAAAGACGTGCTGGCGCTGGGTCCGAACGACGAGGTGAAGCTGTTCATGCGCTGGCGGGATTTTCTCGGCAAGCATGTGATGCACTGTCATAACGTCGTCCATGAGGATCACGCGATGATGATTCGCTGGGACATCGTTCCGCCGGGTGAAGGCGATTGAGTCGTTATCGTGATGCACTGTCCTTTACGGACGCCGAACGTTTCGAGGAAAGAACATGATTGAAGACAAAAAGACCACGCTGTTTCCGAACAGCCGGCGTATCGACCCGAACGGGAAATCCACGTTGCCACCGGCCGCGCAGGCACGGGGCGGCAATGCTTTCCCTAACATTCCCTTGTTCGCGCACACCGGCGAGAAGTTCCACCTCTACGAGGATTTGATCAAGGATCGCATCGTCGTATTGCATTTCTTTTCGATACGCGGACAGAAAGCGTTTCCATCGCTCCGCCACATGGAGGCCATCGCCAGCCATCTGGAAGGTCGGCTGGGCAAGGACACCTTCATCTATTCCGTATCGCAGGATATTCGCGACACGCCGGCGCGCCTGAAACGCTTCGCCGAGCGTTTCACGGTGCCCAAGGGCTGGTATTTCCTTACCGCCCTGCCCGAGGATGTCGAAGCGCTCAGCGATCGGCTGCAACGCGCGGCGTGCAATCGGCATGGTACGCATTCACCACGCCTGGTGCATTACGGCAACGGCGGTGTCGGCGTGTGGGGCGGTTTTGGCATCGACTCCGATCCAGCATTCGCCGCCGAGCGGATCTCCTGGGTGGCATTGGGTGATACCTCGGGCGAACCGGGCGCGCCAAGGCGAGCCGGACCACGGCGGATGGGCAAGGATTTCTCCGCGCACAACCGCGAGACCTGATCTGGCCGAAGGATACAACCCGTAAAGCACATGAGCCGGTTATTCGCATGTCTGGCGGCGCGATTTACGCGCCCGGGGCACTACGAAACCGCTGAAGATAGAGGATACCAAAATGCTGCGTAAGAGCTTTTTATCGAGTACCGCGCTGGCGCTGTTGATCGGCAACACCGCCGTGTACGCGGAACACCCCGGGCCACAGCCGTTTCCCGGGCCATCCATTCAGACCTTGTCGCCGAACGGCAAGACCACCTTTGTCGAAACCAAGCCCAGCCTGTTTCCGGAATCGGATCCGTTCGCGCATCCCCCCGGAACCAACCACTTGGAGAACGTCTACGAAAACATTCGGGGGCTACAGGGCGAGGAGATTCTGAACACCCTGCCGTCTACTCCGGACATTCCGTACAACCTGCACGACGATCCGGTGGTCACCGAGATCGACAAGACATCACCGACCGACGACATGGATGCCATCTACGATGCGCTGGACGCTGGCGTGCACACCGGCCAGATCGACCTGGCCGCCGTGCAACGCGCCATCGATATCCTTGAGGGTAATCCAGTGCCAGGGCGCCTGTACAGCGGGATTCCACTGCTGCATTACACCGGGCCGAGCAAGATCAAGCGCGTGGAGCCTATCCTGGATGCGCAGGGCAATGTCATCGGTGGCAATGTCAATGTCCATCAGGTGTGGTACGACTCGCATATCGAATCGGACACCTCGATGATCAATCCGATCGATGTCATGAACGTCCCTTGGACGATCACCTATTCGATCGATGTGCTGAATCGCGGTCATGACGATTTCTCGCCGATGATCATGCTCTTCGGTCGCAAGGACGACGTGTCGCCGGAGAAGCCCTTCGGGTCGCCCACGCCGCATGTGGGTTACGACTCGACCTTCTTTCCGATGGAGGAGGGCACGCGTACCACCCTGAGACTGCGCATGCCACAGGGGAAATACTGGAACCTCAGCTATCACTGGGGCTGGCGCGTGCATCCACCGCGCGTGCAGGTGATCGAGAACGCGCTGAAGAAGGTCGACGGCGTCAGTCTGCCCGACTGGGAACGCCAGGTCTTTGGCGAAACGCCCACCGCCAGTGAAGCGGACAAGCTGGCGGCGATCGACAAGATCTCTGATTTCGCGCCGGCGAAGGTCATGTGGTCGTCACTGCGCAGACTTCAGGCGATCGCCAGCAATGATGCGTTGTCCAACCGCGGGAAGAAACGCCGCATACGACGCCAGTTGCGCAAGATTCGCCGTGCGTTCGATGACTGGAAGGACCGCACCCATCTGCCGCATGGTGTCAGGGAGGATCGGCGCGCCGACATGACCCTGTTCTATGCAAACAACACGATCTACGGTCATGTGCGCGGCATGGTTGGCGACAACCAGGCCGAGTTGCCACAATGGACTTTGCGTGGCACAAAAATTCGCGTCAAGTTGATCAACGGTGATTACTTCACCCATGGCTATACCAATGTGGATTTTGGCGGTCAGCGTGGCTGGGAAAACCTGTTTCAGTCCACCGTGGATGTGGGTGGATCGGGTCCCTGGTTCACCTTTGGCCGCTTCCACTACTGGTTCAACGCTGGCGCGCCGGGCGTGTCGTCGCTGTTGATCACTGTGCCGCCCGCGCAGAAACGCCCTGGACGACGTGATCGTTTCGGCAGGCACACCGTCGAGTTGACGATGAACTTCGAGCCGTCCCGACGCCTGCGCATGTACCAGTTCGACCCGCGTCATCACGAGGTCGCGATTTGGTCCGTCCACTAGAGACAGGAGCGTAATGAAATGACAATTTCAGCGATGGAGCAAGGGCTGCCAAAGTGGTTGTCCAACATGCGGCTTTCGCTCTCCGTGTCGTTTCTCGCG
>JALULB010000052.1 GCA_027041035.1 Sedimenticola sp.
TTCCATCAGCAACGGGATATCGGCCTTGCGCTCGCGCAGCGCCGGCAGGTGGATGCGGATCACGTTCAGGCGATGGAACAGATCCTCGCGAAAGCGACCGGCGCGCACCAGCTCCTCCAGGTTCTGGTGCGTCGCGGCGATGATACGCACGTCGACGTGTATCGATTCGCGCCCGCCGACCGGATAGAACTCGCCCTCGGCCAGCACGCGCAGGAAGCGGGTCTGCAACTCCGGCGGCATGTCGCCGATCTCGTCGAGAAACAGGGTACCGCCATCCGCCTGTTCGAAACGCCCGCGACGCCGGTTGGTGGCACCGGTGAACGCGCCCTTCTCATGCCCGAACAGCTCGGATTCGAGCAGGTCGGCGGGGATCGCAGCGGTGTTCAACGCGATGAACGGCTTGTCGGCGCGCGGACTGTGCCGGTGCAGCGCATGCGCGACCAGTTCCTTGCCGGTGCCCGATTCGCCGTTGATCAGCACGGTGATGTTCGAGCGCGACAAGCGACCGATGGCGCGAAACACCTCCTGCATGGCTGGCGCCTCGCCGATGATGTTGCTGTCGCCTAGCGGCTCGTCGCGCGCCTGGGCGGCGGTCGTCTCGGCATGCCGGCGACACGCCTTGGCGACCTGGTCGATGACCTCTTGCACATCGAAGGGCTTCGCCAGGTACTCGAAGGCGCCGCCGTGGAAGGCGTTCACCGCGCTGTCCAGGTCGGAATGCGCGGTCATGATGATGACCGGCAGATCGGGATAGGTCTCGTTGATGTGCGACAGCAGGGTCAACCCGTCCATGCCGGGCATGCGGATGTCGGAGATCACCGCGTCCGGCTCGTCGGCCTGACGCAACGCGTCCAGCACCTCGTCGGCGTTGGTGAAGCAGCGCACCGCCATGCCGGCCTTGCGCAGGGCTTTCTCCAACACCCAGCGAATCGATCGGTCATCGTCGATCACCCAGACTGAATTTGTCATGTCGTTGTGTCGTCCAGTGGTAGATAGATACTGAAAACCGTGTGTCCGGCCGCGCTGTCGCATTCGATCAATCCGCCGTGTTGGTTGATCAGCGATTGCGCGATGGTCAGGCCGAGACCCATGCCGTCCTCGCTCGCGGTGACCATCGGGTAGAAGAGTTTTTCACGAATGGATTCGTCGATGCCCGGACCGTTGTCGATGATCTGGATGCTGGTGACCAGGCGATGCAGCTCACCGCCGATGGTGAACTGGCGTAATACCCGGGTGCGTAGCTGGATCACGCCGTCGCCACCGACCGCGCGCGCGGCGTTCCGCGCGACGTTCAGCAGCGCTTGCAGGAGTTGGTCCAGGTCGCCGGTCAATTCCGGAATGCTCGGGTCGTAGTCACGCTCGATGCGCAGTTGGCCACCCTTCTGTTCGGCGAGAATCAACACGCGCACGCGTTCCAGCACTTGGTGGACATTGATGCTTTCGCGCTTTGGCAACTGCCTTGGCCCGAGCATGCGGTCGACCAGGTTCTTCAGCCGATCGGCCTCGGCGATGATGATATCGGTGTATTCGGCCAGGTCCGGGTCGGGCAGCTCGGCGTTCAACAGCTGCGCCGCACCGCGCAGGCCACCGAGCGGATTCTTGATCTCGTGCGCGAGGCGTCGGAACAGGTCCTGCACGGCCTCCTGCTGCTGTATCAGGTTCTGTTCACGGCTGATGCGCAGCCGCCGGTCGATGCAATCCATCTCCAGCAGCAGCACCGGCTCGCTGTCGTCGGAGAACATCGGCTTCACCGTGCAGTCCACCGTGATCACGCTTTCATCCGCACGCTTCAGGGACAAGGCGCGTTGATTGACCGAATCACCGCTACTCAGCGACTGCTTCATGATGCGCATGATCGCGCCTTTCGGATCACGCAGCAGGTAGGCCGCCGGCGTGCCCTTGATCGCGCGCGCGCTGACCTGAAGCATCATCTCGGCGGCTGGATTCATGAACAGCAGACGGGCATCCGCGCCGAACAGCAGCACGGCGGTACTCAGATTCTCCAGCGCTTCGCTGGAATAACGGCAGGTTTCGGATTGAGACGTGGGCATACCGGGGAAAGAAAGCAATAATCGCGCCAATAAGCCGCCGCGCTCGCAACAGCCGGATCACGGCACGGAATGGACGCCGGCAGACGGCGGAAATGCTTATTATAGAACTGCCCGGACGCCCGCTAGCGCTCCAGTATAGCCGAACAGACCCCGGATACGCACTATTTTGGTGCGGGCGAGCTGATTCCGAACGCCGGGGGTTTTACGCTCGGCGGTGGCCGGGGAATGCTCGGCGATTGTGGTGATATTGGTCCCGGCGCTGGCGGACGAATACCCGGCGTTTTTCCCGGACGACGGTTTGGGAACAGGATCGACTCGCGACGCAGGGTGAAACTGACCGACGCGCTGGATATCAGCGTTTTTCCGCGTTCGTTCTCGATCTTCGCGATCAGGCTATGCGTGCCGCGATCGACGTTTTTCAGCGTCAGCGACGGGGTCGTGATCTTCAACGGCAGCTTCTTGCCATCCATGACCAGGCGAATGACATCGCCTTTGCGCAGCCCGGGCTGAATCCGCAGGCTGACAGGCAGGTTGCCTGCATTGCTGCGCAGCGTGCTGTCCTGGGTCGGGGAAGTGATCTCCACCTTGGTGTAGCCGGCGGCCTTTTCGTCTTGCTTTTCCAACGATCTGGCGCGGAAAGCCTTGTAGCGTTCCGGTATCGGCGGTGGGGTATAGGTGGTGGATTCCGGCAGCTTGATCGCCTTGCCGCCATCGCCGGGTTGGTCGGAGTAGTAGACCGATCCATCCGGTCCGACACGCTTGTAGACCGCGGCCGTCAGCAGGCCGGGAAGCATCACGAACAGAATAACGAGCAGACGACTGGACATATACGGCCCCCTTCGAGCGTGGAACAAGATCCTTCCCCGAGATTACCGCGCCCCCCGGCCGCTGCCAAGCCGTATGTGATAAAACCGTAGCTTGGTATCAGGTTTTCACGAAGGCATGACAAAAAAAGCCCCGCGGCTCACGCCGGGGGGCTTTCCACGAAGCAATGGCGGGCACCCGCCCGCCGGATCGATCGCTTACAGCGAGTAGTACATGTCGAACTCGACCGGATGAGTGGTCATGCGCAGGCGCGTGATCTCTTCCATCTTCAGCTCGATGAAGCCGTCGATCAGGTCGTTGGTGAACACGCCGCCGGCGGTCAGGAAGTCGCGATCCTTGTCCAGCTCTTCCAGGGCCTGGTCGAAGCTGTGGCAGACGGTCGGGATCTTCGCCGCTTCCTCGGCCGGCAGGTCGTACAGATCCTTGTCGGCGGCGTCGCCCGGGTGGATCTTGTTCTGGATGCCGTCGAGGCCGGCCATCAGCATCGCCGAGAAGGCCAGATACGGGTTCGCGGTCGGATCCGGGAAGCGCACCTCGATGCGGCGACCCTTCGGGCTGGAGACCCATGGAATCCGGATGGAGGCCGAACGGTTACGCGCCGAGTAGGCCAGCATCACCGGCGCCTCGAAGCCCGGCACCAGGCGCTTGTAGGAATTGGTCGAGGCATTCGTGAAGGCATTCAGCGCGCGCGCGTGCTTGATGATGCCGCCGATGTAGTACAGCGCGGTCTCGGACAGGCCGCCGTACTGGTCACCGGCGAAGATGTTCTCGCCGTCCTTCGCCAGGGACTGGTGCACGTGCATGCCGGAACCGTTGTCACCGACCAGCGGCTTCGGCATGAAGGTGACCGTCTTGCCATAGGCATGGCCGACGTTGTGGATCACGTACTTCATGATCTGGTTCCAGTCGGCGCGCTTCACCAGGGTGCTGAACATGGTGCCGATCTCGCACTGGCCCATGGTCGCGACCTCGTGGTGGTGTACCTCGACCGGCACGCCCATCTGTTCCAGCGCGACGCACATCGCGGCGCGCAGATCGTGCAGCGAATCGACCGGCGGAACCGGGAAATAGCCGCCCTTGACGCCCGGACGATGACCGATGTTGCCGTCTTCATAGACCTTCTCGGAGTTCCACTCGGCCTCGTCGGAGTCCACCTTGTAGAAGCAACCGGCCATGGTGGCGCCCCAGCGCACGTCGTCGAGCACGAAAAACTCCGGCTCGGGACCGAAATAGGCGGTGTCGGCGATACCGGTGGAGTTCAGATACGCCTCGGCGCGCTTCGCCACGGAACGCGGGTCACGCTCGTAGCCTTCCATCGTCGCCGGCTCGAGGATGTCGCAGCGCAGATTCAGGGTCGGCTCCTCGGAGAAGATGTCCATCACGGCGGTATCCGCCTCCGGCATCAGGATCATGTCGGATTCGTTGATACCTTTCCAGCCGGCGATCGACGAACCGTCGAACATCTTGCCCTCGGTAAAGATATCCTCATCGATGACGCTCACCGGCACGGAAACATGTTGCTCCTTGCCCTGGGTATCGGTAAAACGAAAGTCGACGAATTTCACGTCGTTGTCTTTGATCATCTTCAAGACATCGGTCATATTCTCTCTCCAGACTGAACTGCAAACCAAGGCTCGCGAACAGCAAAGCTGCCCCTCCCCCTCCAATGACGAACGGCCATCCCGCACGGCGGCCGGCTATAAATCAGACGAACCATGCCATTCCCAGTGACTTTTGGTCAAGAGGAAGAAAACCCGACTGGCATTGAATTATTTTTGGTTCCAACGGGTTCCACTAATGCTTGCTCGATACAGCACCAAAACAGGCTGCTTTCGCACCAAATGAGTGCAAATAAGCGATACCGGCTAGCCATAAAACACCCTGACGATACCGAACGGCTCGGCGGCTGCCTCCGCCAGCGCCTTTCGAAACGCCTGGGTCCGGGCCTCGTCGCGAAAGCAATCGAGCGGTAGGAATACATCGACATCGATGCGCCCTGACAGATAGTGCAGCACGATCCTGTTGATATCGTCGGCGCAATCCACCCCTCGCCAGCGCTGCTGAAGCATCTCCAGCGCCTGTTCGCGCAACGGCAGGCCGCGGCATGGCGGCGCTTCCTCGTCGTCCTCCGGGTCGATATGCACGGTCACGTCGGTGACCTCTTCGATATCCTCCAGCAGGCGTTCGGCGACCGCGTCGCCGATACGGTGGCCCTCGGAGACGCTCAGCCACGGCGATACCAGCACATGCACGTCGACATACGCCTTGCCCGCGGCGCGGCGGGTGCGCAGCATGTGGATGGATTCGACGCCGGAGACACCCAGGATCACCTGGCGTATGCGC
>JALULB010000053.1:0-1565 GCA_027041035.1 Sedimenticola sp.
CATCCATAACCCGACAGCCTCCTGGACCATGGACAGCAGCGATCGGCCGCCTTTCAGGTTAGAATAGCCGATCTTTCCCGGCCCCGGCATAGCCATCATGAGTGATCGCATTCGCGAGATCCCCTACAACTATACCTCCTTCTCCGACCGCGAGATCGTCATCCGCTATCTCGGCGAGGAAAACTGGACGCTGATCGAGAAGCTGCGTGGCAGCCGTCGCACCGGGCGGTCCGCGCGCGTGCTGTTCGAGGTGCTCGGCGATCTGTGGGTGGTCGAGCGCAATCCGTATATCCAGGACGACCTGATCAACCACCCGGAACGCCGCGATTCCCTGATTCAGGCGTTGAACCATCGCCTCGACCTGTTCGAATCCCGGCTGAACGACAATACCGACGCAGGCCAGCTGTTGAACGCCGCGCGCCAGGTCGTCGACGCCTTCGCGCAAACCCTGAGCGACTACCGCGCGCTGCGCCACAAGGTACGTCGCGCGCTGGCCGGCAAGACACGCAAGGACAACATCGACTTCGGCGGTCTGGCGCGGGTGTCGCATGCCACCGATGCAACCGACTGGCGTGTCGAGATGCCATTCGTGGTGATCTCGCCGGATCGCGAGGCCGAGGTCGCGGCCGTCGTCAAGGCGTGTATCGAATCTGGGCTGACGATCATCCCGCGCGGTGGCGGCACCGGCTATACCGGCTCCGCCGTGCCCTTGCATGCCTACTCGGCGGTGATCAACACCGAGAAACTCGAAGACCTGTCGGCGGTCGAGAAACGCGCCCTGCCCGGCGTCGACCAGCCGGTGGCGACGCTGCGCTGCGGTGCCGGCGTGGTGACGAAACGTGTATCCGAGGCGGCCGAGCGCGTGGGCCTTGCGTTCGCGGTCGATCCCACCTCGCAGGATGCCTCGACCATCGGCGGCAACATCGCGATGAACGCCGGCGGTAAGAAAGCGGTGCTGTGGGGCACCACCCTGGACAACCTCGCCAGTTGGCGCATGGTCACGCCGGATGCCGAATGGCTGGAGGTCGAACGCCTGGAGCACAACCTCGGCAAGATCCATGATCAGGCGCGGGTGCGTTTCCGCGTCAGTCGCTATGCCGCAGACGGCGAGACACCGATCGGCGAGGCCGAGATCCTGGAGATGCCCGGCGCCGTGTTCCGCAAGACCGGACTCGGCAAGGATGTCACCGACAAGTTCCTCTCCGGCCTGCCCGGCGTGCAGAAGGAGGGCTGTGATGGCCTGATCACCTCGGCGCGCTTCATCCTGCATCGCATGCCGACGCACGTGCGCACGCTATGCATGGAGTTCTTCAGTCAGGATCTGGCCAGCGCGGTGCCGGCCATCGTCGAGACCATCGACTATGTCGACAGCCTGGACGGGGTGTTGATGCCGGGCCTGGAACACCTCGACGAACGCTATCTGCGCGCGGTCAACTACGCCACCAAGGCGGCGCGTCGCGAGCGTCCGAAGATGGTGCTGATCGCCGATCTGGTCAGCGATGACGAAACCCGGCTCGACGCCGCCGCCCGGCGGGTCGTCGAACTTGCCGTGGCGCGGGGCGGCG
>JALULB010000053.1:1578-5218 GCA_027041035.1 Sedimenticola sp.
CATCGCGAGCAGCCCGGAGGCCCGTCGGCAGTTCTGGCTCGATCGGGCGCGAACGGCGGCGATCTCCGCGCATACCAACGCATTCAAGATCAACGAGGACGTGGTGATCCCGTTGCCCAGGCTGGCCGACTACAGCCGTGGCATCGAACGCATCAACATCGAGCAGTCGATCGCCAACAAACTGCTCATCATGCAGGCACTGGGCGAGTTTCTCGACACCGATCTGGAAGCGCTGTGCCGTTGCGAGGATGCCGCTCAATCGGAGGAGAACCGCGCCATCATGCGTGCCAAGCGCGAGGCCGCGAGACAGGCGCTGGATACGGCCAGCTCGCGCTGGCGGGGGGTGCTGGAACATCTCGACGACGCGGCCGCCGAGCACCAGGAATTGCTGCGCGAGCCCGAACGCCAGCGTATCCGGCCCGGCGATACGCTGCTCGACATGCTGTTGCGCCGCGACCTGCGCCACAGCTTTCGCAAAGAGATCGCCGCGCGTCTGGCGGAATTCTTCAGCGGCCAGGAACTCACGCCGATTCGCGAGCGTTTCGACGAGATCCACCGCGAACTGCGTGCCGAACGCCTGTTCGTCGCCCTGCACATGCATGCCGGAGACGGCAACGTGCATACCAACATCCCGGTGCATTCGCACAACTACCGCATGCTGCAAGAGGCCGAGCGCATCGTCGACCGGATCATGGCGCTGGCGCGCGAACTCGGTGGCGTGATCTCCGGCGAGCACGGCATCGGACTGACCAAGATCCAGTACCTGGAAGACAGCAAGCTGAACGATTTTGTCGCCTATAAAGAAAAGGTCGACCCGCACGGCCATTTCAATCGCGGTAAACTGCTGCCCGGCTCCGGGCTGGAAAATGCCTACACCCCCTCGTTGCGGCTGGTGCAGCAGGAGGCCATCCTGCTGGAACAGAGCGAACTCGGCGAGCTCAACGACGACATCCGCCATTGCCTGCGTTGCGGCAAATGCAAGCCGGTGTGCATGACGCACATCCCCCGCGCCAACCTGCTGTATTCGCCGCGCAACAAGATCCTCGCCACCGGCCTGATCATCGAGGCGTTTCTGTACGAGGAACAGACCCGTCGCAGCCTGTCGCGACAGCATTTCGACGAGATGAACGATGTCGCCGACCACTGCACCGTCTGTCACAAGTGCCTGAACCCCTGCCCGGTGAACATCGATTTCGGCGATGTCACCGTGCGCATGCGCAAGATACTCACGCAGCGCGGCGAAAAACGTTTCAGCCCCGGTACCTGGGCGGCGATGCTGTTCCTCAATGCGAAGCGGCCGCGCACCATCAAAGTGCTTCAGAAGGCGATGCTCGACTGGGGCTTCAAGGGCATCGCCCTGGGGCACGCGGTGATCGGCAGGACCGGGCTCTTCGGCAAGCCCGGTGAACCACCGGCCGCGACCAGCGGCCGGCCCGGCGTCAGCGAAACCGTCGTTGAACTGGTGCGTCGCCCAGTGCGCGTCGCCTTGCCGAAACGCAACTACCGCAGCGCGCTCGGCCTGGAAGACGACAGCCACGTGCCGGTGATCCGCGATCCCAAGGTCAATGCCGAGGACGCCGAAAGCGTCTTCTACTTTCCCGGTTGCGGCTCCGAGCGTCTGTTCTCCGATGTCGGCCTGGCGACCATCGCGATGCTCTGGGAGACCGGCGCGCAGACCATACTGCCGCCCGGTTACCTGTGTTGCGGCTACCCGCAGACCGCCGCCGGCCAGTACGACACCGGGCAACGGATCACCACCGAGAACCGGGTGCTGTTCCATCGCATCGCCAACACGCTGAACTATCTGGACATCAACACCGTCATCGTTTCGTGCGGCACCTGCATGGATCAGCTGATGAAATACCAGTTCGACAAGATCTTCCCCGGTTGTCGTCTGCTGGACATCCACGAATACCTGTTGGAAAAGGGTGTCCGCATGCCCGGAGACGGTAAAACCGAATACCTGTATCACGACCCCTGCCATACCCCGATCAAGCAATACGACCCGTTGCGGGTCGCGCGCGAACTGACCGGCAAGGCCGTCTCCCTGTCCGATCGTTGCTGTGGCGAGGCCGGCACCCTCGGAACCGCGCGACCGGACATCGCCAACCAACTGCGCTACCGCAAGGTCGAGGAACTGCGCCAGGGCATCAGCGAATTCACCGGCAAGCGGGAAGCACGCGACGGCTCGGTGAAGATCCTCACCACCTGCCCGGCCTGCCAGCAGGGACTCGCGCGCTACGCCGACGAAACCGGATTGGACACCGACTACATCGTCGTCGAGATGATGCAACAGCGTTTCGGTCGTGACTGGCAGAAGCCGTTCCTCGACAGGATACGCCAGGGCGGCATGGAAAAAGTGCTGTTATAACAAAAACATGGTATTTTTTCGTCGTGGCGGCTGATGATGAGAAAGATCACGGTAACTACTCGCCCATGGTGCCTCAACGCTATACAGTCACCGCTATTGGCTGTTTCTGGAGGAAACGTCGGCGGCAGGGATGCCGTCGTCGAGCCTACAGGGATGTATTGACGGCGTTTTTCGGAAGAAACAGCCAATAGCGGTGACGACTCCTGCCGGGAGCGCGTAGTTACAGCTCACGTAGAGCAACAGCACGGCTGGCTCGACGACAACTGAGTAACCTGAACATTCATTTGGAGAAAACGCATGGCAAAACTGTCAGAAATCGAAGGCATCGGCGAGACCTACCAAGCCAAATTGCAAGAAGCTGGCATCAAATCGATCGAGGCGCTGCTCGACCAGGGTTGCGAGAAGAAAGCGCGCAAAGAATTGGCCGAGAAAACCGGCATCAGCGAAAAGCTCGTGTTGAACTGGGTGAACCGCGCCGATCTCTCCCGCGTCAAGGGCGTCAGCACCCAGTATGCCGACCTGCTCGAATGCGCCGGCGTCGACACCGTGCCGGAACTCGCGCAGCGCCGTCCCGATAACCTGCACAAGAAGATGCTGGAGGTCAACGAAGAGAAGAAGCTGGTCCGGCGTCCGCCGTCGGCATCCGAGGTCGAGAAATGGGTGGCCCAGGCCAAGGAATTGCCCCGCGTGTTGACTTACTAACGTCGATTGTTCGCGTCCGAACGCCCTGCCCGCGCGGGGCGTTCTGGTTTTCTTATGGCCCAACGCTATCCCATTCCCGCCCGCCGCCATCGCGTCGAGGAGGAAATCCGGCGCAGTCGTTTCATCACCACCGTGGGCTGCGCCCCCACCGTGGAGGATGCCCGCGCTTTCATCCAGGAGATTCGCGCCGAGTTTCCCGACGCCACGCACAATGTGTGGGCGTATCTGGTGGGGCCACCCGGCAGCACCGCCCGCGCGGGTTACAGCGATGACGGCGAGCCCCACGGCACAGCCGGACGCCCGGCCTACACGGTGCTTTTGCATAGCGGCGTGGGCGACATCGTGGCCGTCGTCACCCGCTATTTTGGCGGAACCAAGCTGGGCAAGGGCGGGCTGGTGCGGGCGTATAGCGGCGGGGTAAAGCTGGCGTTGGAGACCTTGCCGCTGGCCGAGCGGCGGGCCACGATGGATGTGGATGTGATCATCCCCTATGCTTTCGTCACCCCCCTCCAGCGATGCTCCCCGACTACGAGGCGGAGGCGCTGGCGGAGGATTACGGCGCTGACG
>JALULB010000054.1 GCA_027041035.1 Sedimenticola sp.
ATGCCATCAAAATAGTGACCGGCCTCTACCGCTGTCGCTCCGCACGCCTCTATCATCTTCCATGATCAGGGGTGTGGCAAATGGACTCATGAACGTTAGAGTTCATATGGAATTCCACGCTGCCGTGACGCAGCCCCGAGGTACTGGTATCCACGCTGACAGGTACCGTGCGCCCTCCGCCGACAGGGATCTCCGTGAAAGCGCTGGCGCCCGTCAAACGCGCGTCGCCGAGCGCCACCGCAGAAGCATCCAGGGACACGGAAAACTGGGTGTCGGGCAGGTTACCGACAAAAATATCATCCTCGACAGCATCACCGACGCGCGCATTCAGGTTGATCGACTGCGGAGAGACGACACCCTTCGCTTCCCCATACACCGTCGTCCCAAAGGTGATCTTGCGGCTGCCCAACGAGGTCTGACCAAGACCATTGATGCCGTCGCCATCTGAAACAAAATCAATAATCGCTTCGCCATTGATAATACCGGGCGTGCTCGTATCGAGCCTTAGCGTAACCGCATTGTCGACGCGGTCTCCCGGAGCCAGACCGCTGATCCCTCCGAAGGTCGCACTGACACCTCCGTTGACCCCACCCAGGGTCGCATTGAGTTTCTCGGAAAACCCATCGTTAGGCGCACTGTTACCGATGGATAGAGTTGCGAACATGGGCTGGCCAACCCCGACATTTTCAGTCGGAAGCCCCACGTCGCCGTCCGGTAGTTGAAATGCCGGCGGAAAAACCGTCCCGCTAACAACTTCACCAATCAGCGGCTCAGCCAATCGAAAGACATCACCCTGCACGCCAACATCGACCGTACCCAGACCCTTCGGTGTGCCGCTGACGAGGCCATCAGTACCCACCTCCACGGTCGCGATACCACTACGATGACCCGCCACCGAGGTATCGATGCCGACCTGGAGAGTGCTCGAATCACTGGCGCCTGGCGCCAACCCCGTGATCTGGCCGTGATTGGTCAGCGCATCACCCGCCGTCGAGACAAAAGCCGCCGTGGCGCCATCGGAGCCACTGGGTGCCGCGTTGGTGACGGTCAGCCCCGTCAATACATTGTCACCCTCGTGGCTGTCACCTGTATCGACAAGGGTGACAGGCAGCACCGGGATGGCGTCGCCGCTCCCAGGCATGGCCAGCGCGCTGCTCCCTCCACATGCGATGAAGACGCCGACCACCGCCGAGAGCGGACGGGAAAACGAAAGATTGATAGCAACCATGATCAGTACTCCTCTTATTGTTAAATTCCGTATTTATTTCACGTAAAAGCGTGACACAGGTCCACATTACCTGCCTCGACCCAGGGCTGGGTTGACTGGAATCAAGATATGCCGTGATGGCTGCCTGGCCGTTCTACCCGGAAAGAAACAACAATATGGAGCCGATATGCAGTGACACCCCGCGCATGCAATCACCCGGAAGTTTCATGAATTCGCGTGATGAGGGCGCGTGCAATGCGTGAATGTTCCGGAATAAATCCAGCGTAAAGAGGATGCCTGGAAAGCGGCAATAAAAAAGCCCCGCGAACGGGGCTTTTTTCATCCGGGAAAGCGGACGGGAAGATGGTGGGCCGTATAGGATTTGAACCTATGACCAATGGATTAAAAATCCACTGCTCTACCGACTGAGCTAACGGCCCGAAACGAATCGAGGCGCGCATGATACACGACTCGGGGAGTGCTGGGAAGCCTAGGGAGCCTGTCCGAGAATAGAGAACCTGCCGCAGAAAAGCTGAATTTGGCTGGATTCCCCCCTGATTCTCGTTAAATAGCGCAACTATTCGCCTCCAATCAGGGAAAAATCCCGATCAAATCAGCTTCCCCTCGCTACGGCTTCTATTCACGGGCAGCCTCCTATACGCGCAAGCTGTTCAGGCCCGCCTCGATCGCGGCTTCATCCAGCGCGAGAAAATCCGCGCGGCTGAAGGTGGTGAAGCCACCACTCAGCTCGTACCAGGCGAAGCCGCCGCTCCAGGCGGGATTCGGGTAACTGCCCTGAAAACGGCGTGGCAGGCAGTAGCAGGAACCGGGAACATACAGCAGGTTGTAGGCAATCTCTCGACGCCGCAGATCGGCGATGAAGTCCCAGGCCGGGCCGGCCGCGTCGAAGCGTTGGCAGGCGCTCGGATAGTCGCGATCGCCGCCGTTGTGCCGCCAATGTGGCGCGCTCAGCGGCAGCGGGCGTTCGCGCACGAAGGTCTGAAAATGCAGATGATTCACCGACGAGTAGGCGCCATAGGCGTTGTAGCCGGCGCCGAAACCGGGAAGGTTCTCGCCAACAGCGGCGCACAGTGCGAACAGCCATTCGTGGTCGTCGGCGGTGAGCCATTGCGGCAGATGCCTTCCGGGTTCGGGCACCAGCAGGCCGTGCTGTTCGACGAACGGGAACTTGTTGTACAGCAGTTGGACGGTGCGCCCGGCCAGCTCACCCTGCCAGAAGACCTCGTCCTGCAGAAACGACTTGTCGAAATGGAAGCCCTGTTCGTTGAAAGGCTTGCGCGTCGATGCGACGCTTTCTCCGGCCATGCGTTTCGGCCGAAACGCGCGCAATTGATTGAACTGCGCCTCCCAATCGCCGATTCGGCGGAACTCGGTCGGCGTCAGGCGCTCGAAGCCGACCACCAGCAGGCGCAGCATCACCGCGATGTCGTCGGGCGCATCCGCCGGTTCGCCGCCGTCGGCCAGCACGTCCTGATAGCGCTGTCGCCAGTCGTTCAATCGTTCATACAGGCGGGTATGCAGAGCGGCCCACACCTCGGGGTCGAAGGTGGCATTGGCCAGGGCCAGGATGAAGGCACCGGCGCTGTCGTTTTCCAGGAGTGTTCGCAGGCCGGCGTTGAACGCGCGGCGATGCTTCTCGGGGCTGTCGAAGATCAATGTCGGTGTTTCCGGCAGGTGGGTGCTTGTTCCCTGGTATCCGGCACGGGGTCGAACCCCCCTTCATGGAACGGGTGGCAACGGCCGATGCGTTTCAGCCCCAGCCACAGGCCGCGCCAGACACCGTGCCTGTCGATCGCGGTCTGCATGTATTGCGAACAGCTCGGATAATAACGGCAGTTGTTGCCGAGCAACGGGCTGAGCAGCCAGGCGTAGACGCGCACGAACCCGATCAGCAGGCGCTTCATCGGCTGCAACCCCGGCAGCGTCCGCGGATCTCGACGACCCCGTCCCGCGCCTGGAAGCCGCTGTGATCGGCGGCGCGACCGATGCTGCGCAGGATGGACTGATCGGCGATCTCCTCGACCAGCCCGCAATCGCGACAGATCAGAAACTGCCCGGCGTGCGGATGATCCGGATGATCGCAGCCGATATAGGCATGCAGGCTGTCGAGCCTGTGTACAAAGCCCTGCTCCAGCAGGAAATCCAGCGCGCGATAGACGCTCACCGGCGCGGCACCGGGATTCTCGGCGCGCAACGTCCGCAGGATGTCATAGGCGCCCAGCGGCTGATCGGCGCGGGCGATGATCTCCAGCACCCGGCGGCGCTGACGGGTAAGGCGCGCGCCGCGTTCACGACACAATCGTTCGGCCAGCTTCGGCAGCGCGCGGTTCATCGATGCTGCCTCCAGGCATGCCACAGGGTCGACAGCAGATAGGCGATGCCGGTGACGATGATGATGGTCGCGCCGCCCGGCCAGTCCTGTTGAAACGACACCAGCAGGCCGATGCTGGCGAGCGCCATGCCGATCAGCATCGCCAGCAGAATCATGCCGCCGAGCCGCCGGATGTAGTGCGCCGCCATCGCCGACGGCAGGGTCAACAGGGCGATCACCAGGATCAGCCCGACCACCTGGATCAGCAACACCACGGTCATCGCCACCAGCACCAACAACGACAGATAGACCAACTTCACGCGCAGGCCGCGCTGCGCGGCGAAGCGTTCGTCGAAAGCGACCGCGACGAACTGCCGATACCACAGCGCGACGATCGCGACGAGCAGCACGTCCAACCCGGCCATCAGCAGCAGATCCTGCTTGCCGACAAGCAACACGTTGCCGAACAGATAAGACATCAGATCCTTGTCATAGCCCGGCGTCAATGCGATGAAGAGCACGCCGACCGCCATGCCGACCGCCCAGATCGCGCTGATCAGGGTGTCCTCGTATTCGCGCCAGGCCAGCGTCACCCAGCCGACCAACAGCGCGGAGAAAACCGCCGCGAGCAACGCGCCGGCCATCGGGTCGAAGCCCAGATAGAGCGCGATGCCCATGCCGCCGAGCACCGCGTGCGCGATGCCGCCGGCGAGAAAACCGATACGCTTGACGACGACGAAGCTGCCGATCGCGCCACAGCCGATGCTCGCGAGCCAGCCGGCCAGCAGGGCGCGTTGCAGAAACGGAAAGGCGATCAGCGCCGCCCAGAAGCTCTCGTGCATGCCGTCAGTCATGCACGTGCTCCACATGATGCACATGGCCGCCGTACATGCGCGTGATGGTATCGGCATCCAGCTCGGCGGTGGAATGACACAGCAAGGTGCGGTTCAGGCAGGCAACCCGATTCACATAGGCAGAGATGAAGCCGATATCGTGCGACACCACGATGATGGTGATGCGCTCGTTCAGTTGCCGCAACAGATCGAAGATATCCGTCTCGCGTCGTTGGTCGATGTTCGCCGTCGGCTCGTCCAGCACCAGCAGGCTCGGCTCGCCGACCAAGGCGCGCGCCAGCAATACGCGCTGCGTCTGGCCACCGGACAGGCGACCGATCGAACGCCGGGCGATGTCGGCGATCTCGACCTGTTCCATGACACGCTCGGCGACGCGATGATCCTCGCGAGTGTATCGAAACCCGAGGCTGCGTGGCGTCAGGCGACCCATCAGCACGACCTGCTCCACGGTGATCGGAAAATCACGCTGAAACAACGGATACTGCGGCACATAGCCCACGTGCTGACGGGCCTCGGCCGGTTTGCGACCAAGCACGCGCACCTTGCCGCGATCCGGCTTCAGTTCGCCGAGCAGCAGGCGCAACAGCGTCGTCTTGCCGCCGGCGTTTGGCCCGACGATGCCGAGAAACTCGCCCTGTTCGACCGTCAGCGAGACATCCTCCAGCACACGCAGGCCGTTGTAGTCGAAATCGACATGCTCGATGGAAACCACCGCCGTGCTCATCGTTGGTTATCCCCGGCGAAGGCATCGGCCGCCGCGCGCAGGGTCGCGACGATGTCGTGCGCGAGCGGATCGGCACGGTATTC
>JALULB010000055.1 GCA_027041035.1 Sedimenticola sp.
ACCTGAAGGCGGCCATCGCGGGCGAAACCCACGAGTACACCGATATGTACCCGGGCATGGCCAAGGCCGCGCGCGACGAAGGCTTCGATGAGATTGCCGACTGGTTCGAGACCCTGGCGAAAGCGGAGCGTTCTCACGCGAACCGCTTCCAGAAAGCATTGGACGCGCTGGATAGCTGAGCGTTGATCGATTAGGGATTTGGAGGGGCGTTTGGTTGCCCCTCCATTGCTTTTACCCGGAAAATTCGTAACTACTCAGCTAACCGCTGAAATGCGCCAGCTCTACGTTCAAAAATGGTCATTTACACTTGTAAACTCACATTTTTTGCCTTGATCTGACGCATTTCAGCGGTGATCTGAGCAGTTACCCATGTTTTAGACGACTATGCTGAATAGTTACGAAAATTCACGCATTGCGCGCGCCCTCATCGCGCGGATCCGCGAAATGTCCGGGTTAACAAGAGGTTTTCCATCAGTCCACGGATATACCCGAGGGTTGATGGAAGACCTTTCACACAAGCGAGGCAGACAGAACCATGGCGACAGTACGCGAAGGCAGCCTGGAAGCGCCGACCCGGCATCCGATCGACTGGCAAGACGAGACATTCTGGGACGAGAAGAATCTGTTCAGTGAACTGGAGCGTGTGTTCGATATCTGTCATGGCTGTCGTCGTTGCGTCAGCCTGTGCAACGCCTTTCCGACCTTGTTCGACCTGGTGGACGAAAGCGACACGATGGAGGTCGACGGCGTCGCCAAGGAGGATTACTGGCGGGTCGTGGATCACTGCTATCTGTGCGATCTGTGCTTTCTGACCAAATGCCCCTATGTGCCCCCGCATGAATGGGATGTGGATTTCCCGCATCTGATGCTGCGCGCCAAGGCGGTGCATTTCCGCAAGGAAGGCACCAGCTTTCGCAACAAGGTGCTCAGCGCGACCGATACCGTCGGCAGGCTGGCCGGCATCCCGATCGTCGTCCAGGCGGTGAACGCGGTGAACCGTTCGGATGGTTTCCGTGAAATCCTCGAGGCCGAGTTCGGCATCGCCAAGGGTGCGCGCCTGCCGAAGTATCACAGCGATACCCTACGCAAGCGGTTCCGTCCGGTCAGCGGCGACGCGCGGCCAACCGATGGCACAACTGGCAAGGTTGCGCTGTTCGCGACCTGCTATGGCAACTACAACGACCCGCGCATCGGCCTGGATCTGGTGCGCGTGCTGGAGCACAACGGCATTCCGGTCGTGCTGGCGGACAAGGAACAATGCTGCGGCATGCCGAAGCTGGAGCTGGGGGATCTGGAATCGGTGAAGAAAGCCAAGGAGGCGAACATTCCCGCGCTGGCGAAGCTGGTCGACGCCGGCCACGACATCATCGCGCCGGTGCCCTCCTGCGTGCTGATGTTCAAGCAGGAACTGCCACTGATGTTTCCGGACGATGCCGAGGTCGCCAAGGTCGCCGCAGCGATCTTCGATCCCTTCGAGTACCTGGCATTGCGCCACAAGGGTGGCGAGCTGAATACTGACTTCAAGCAGCCGCTGGGCAAGGTCGCCTACCATGTCGCCTGCCATCAACGCGTGCAGCGTATCGGCATGAAAACCCGCGACATGCTGCAACTGGTGCCGGATACCGAGGTCATCGCCATCGAGCGCTGTTCCGGCCACGACGGCACCTATGCGGTGAAGAAGGAGTTTCACGAATACGCGATGAAGATCGGTCGGCCGGTGTTCAAGCGGGTGAAACAGGCCGAGGCGGATCATTACACCAGTGATTGCGCCATGGCCGGCGAACACATCGCCAACGGCCTGGATGACGGTAGCGAACCGGAACATCCGATAACCCTGATGAGAATAGCCTACGGAATATGATGATGAATAAGCTCACGCGCGCAGACCTTTTTTCACTGGAGAGATATGCCGAGGTTCGTCCCGAATTCCGTGCCCGGGTGATGAGCCACAAGCAGAACCGTCAGTTGCCGATCGGCGATCATGCGACCCTCTACTTCGAGGATACTCTGACCATGCAGTATCAGGTGCAGGAGATGCTACGTATCGAACGCATCTTCGAAGCCGCGGGTATCGAAGAGGAGCTGGAAGCCTACAACCCGCTGATTCCGGATGGCGACAATTGGAAAGCGACCTTCATGCTGGAGTATCCCGACGAGGATGAACGACGCGATGCGTTGACCCGGCTGGTCGGCATCGAGGACAAGGTCTGGATGCGTGTCGATGGCTTCGACCCGGTATGGGCGATCGCCGACGAGGATCTGGAGCGCGCGGACGAGGGCAAGACCTCCTCCGTGCATTTCATGCGCTTCCAGTTGAGTCCCGGCATGGTCGACGCCGCCCGGGCCGGCAAGGCGATCAGCGCCGGTATCGATCACCCGGAGTACAACGCGGTGGTCGCGCCGATAGCGGAAAACATCCGCGCGTCGCTGGCCGAGGATCTGGGCTGATACTGTATAGTCCCCGTCAGCGAAACCACGGGGCTCTCGCCCGCGCCCTTCCGCCTCTGGCGGCGTTGTCCATCGTTGTGGGGAATGGCCTCGGGATCTCCTCGCGTCTTGCCAAGGACGTAATGGCTCGCACGCTGGAATCCCGATGGTTGGCTGGCGGAGGCTATACCGGCTGAGCGGTTCAGAAATCATCCGTAGATTTGAACAGGCCGACGCGCAGATCCTTGGCCTTGTAGATCTCGCGGCCATCCACCTCCATGCGGCCATCGGCGATGCCGAGTATCAGTGCGCGTGCGATCACACGCTTGATATCGATGTGGTAGGTGACCTTTTTCGCGCTTGGCAGCACCTGGCCAGTGAACTTGACCTCGCCGACACCGAGCGCGCGACCCTTCCCGGGGTGGCCGCTCCAGACCTGGAAGAAACCGAGCAGTTGCCACAGGGCGTCCAGGCCGAGGCAGCCGGGCATGACCGGATCGCCGGGGAAATGGCAGGCGAAAAACCACAGGTCGGGGTTGATATCCAGTTCGGCGATAATCTCGCCGCGACCATGGGCGCCGCCTTCATCGGTGATCTTGACGATTCTGTCCATCATCAACATGTTGCCGACCGGCAGCTGGGCGTTGCCTTCGCCAAACATCCTGCCGTAGCCACATTCAAGCAGCGCTTCTTTGTCGAATGATTCGGTTTTCGCCATGATCCTTCCAAGGGATAAAAACCGCCTAGTTTGTTGGCTTGGAGTCCACTTGTCAAATCGGCCTGGACACAATGCCCGGCATGCGGCTTTCCCGCCGAGGAGGCCTGTCGCCGCCGACTCAGTGATTACTCAGCAAGCCTCGGAATACTTCTCCCAGCGGCGTCCGCTGAACAGTGTGTCCAGCGGTGTATCCGCGATATGGTTGGTGTAGTTGCTCAGGGTTTTCATGCCGACGCCGGTGACGACGTCGAGTATTGTCTGGCGGCTATAACCGACGCGTAGCAAGGCCTTTATGTCATCCTCGTTGATCAAGCCACGCCGCTGCACCACGCGCGCGGTGAAATCACGCAATGCCTCCAGGCGGCGGTTGGGGATCGTCGTGTCGTCGCGTATCGCGTTGGTGATCGCCGGATCCACGTTGATCATGTCGGCGATCGTCGAATGCGCGGCAAGGCAGTAATCGCACTCGTTGACGCGGCTGGTGGTAAGCAGCACGACCTGTTGTTCGGCTGGACTCAGCGAAGATCGTTCGAAGCATTGCGCGAGTGCGGTATAGGCGCTGAGCAGCGCCGGGGATTCGGCCATGACGCCGATCAGGTTCGGCAGAAAACCAAATTTATTCTCGGTTGCATCCAGCAGCGGAAGCGTTTCGGTGGGCGCGGATGCCGGATCGTGGACAGGGAACTGGCTCATGGTTGTCTCCTGGTGATGGATGTGTCAAATGGGCGGGAATAGACCGTTCAGTTAACCATTGACCTTGTACGTGAAGGGTTTATTTCATTCGGGTTGGTTTTGTGATGTCCGAGGCTGCACGGTATGACTTACAATGAGGATACTAGTAGACCGGTTGGTAAATTTCAAGTCGCGGCATCGCAGGGATAAAAAAACCGGCACGCGGCCGGTTTTTTTATCGGATCGCCGGATTCAACGGCTGTATATCATGATGGAATCAATCTTCGCCGCCAAATATGCCCAGCAACTGCAACAGGCTGAGGAACAGGTTGTAGATGCTGACGAACAGGCCAACGGTAGCGCGGATATAGTTGGTTTCGCCACCCTGCACCAGCTCGCTGACCTGATACAGAATCATGCCCGACATCAGCAGGATGAAGGCGACGGATACCACCAGCGACAGCGACGGCAGGTTGAAGATCGCCGCGCCAATACCCGCGAGGAATGCAACCATCACGCCGACCACGAGAAAGCCGCTCAGGAAGCTGAAATCCTTGCGTGTGGTCATCACGTATCCGGCCAGGCCAAGGGTGATGACGCCGGTGCCGCCCATCGCCAGCATGACCAATTCGGTGCCATTGCTGAACATCTGGGTATAGGCGTTGATGATCGGGCCGATGGTCAGGCCCATGAAGCCGGTCAGCGCAAAAACCGCCGCCAGGCCCCAGGGCGAGTTTGCCAGTTTCTCGGTCAGGAACAGCAGGCCGTAGAAGCCGATCAGCGTAATTATCAGGCCAGGGTGGCGCCAGTTCATCTCCATGGAAAGCCACGCCGTGAATGCGCTGAACAGCAATGCGGCCGACAGCAGGATGAAGGTGTTCTTCATCACCTTGTTTATCGCCAGGGTGGATTCACCGGCGCGAACCACAGTGTTTTCAAATGCCATGTTTTTCTTTCTCCCTTGGGATTTGGTAGTGTCTACAATCTCATGCCATAGACAGCGGATGGTGGGTATTGTTCAGAGCATACCGTGACTTTTCGGCGGGTCAAGCGTTGAGTTGACGCGGTGAATCGAGGCTACGTGGAATGCCGCCGCGCGGCGTCGTGACCCTGACTAGGAGGCTGTCCGAGAATAGAGAGTCTACTCGGCAATTGCTCCTGCATTGCTCTACCTACCTACATCCCTGTAGGCGTGCGGAAAAGCTGAATTTGGCTGGATTCCTCCCTGATTCTCGTTAAATAGCGCAACTATTCGCCTCAAATCAGGGAGACATCCCGCTCAAATCAGCTTTCCCTCGCTACGGCTTCTATTCTCGGACAACCTCCTAGGAGTCTGTCGGATTATGGGTGAAT